>JADHOA010000197.1 GCA_016779185.1 Rubripirellula sp. | reverse complement strand
CCCGGTACTGTTCCGTTGCAAAGAGAGACTCGCGACGAAAACAAAACGATTGAATTGAACGCGTCCAATAAGGCTGTCGGCGAGAAGACGACGAATGAAGGTCGTCAGGAGATGGTTAGCCCACCCTCAATACCTGCCTTTGCAGTACTTTGGGTTAGCTTGATTGGGGCGTGTTTGTATTGCATGTCATTGTTGCTGGTGGGATTTGGGCAGCTCGCATTTTTAGCTATCGCACCTTGGGCTTGGTTAACGCTTGATGCTAGATCGATACGGTGTTCAGGTGTGCTGATTCTTTGGCTCGTTGGCGTTTTCACTTGGATTGTACTCGAGCAAGGTCAAGCCTTGACCTGGCCAGTCGATAGCGGAGCGAATGTCCTGCTGCTATTGGTGCTAGGGCTGTTTCTTCCATGTTTTGTTCTAATGGGAAGATGGTTTCGGTCGCTGTTTCATCTGCCGGCATACTTGACTTTGCCTATTGCGTGGTGTGCGACCGAGTACATTCGGTCTACCTGTTTGAGTGGTTTGTCGATCGGGTTACTTGCGCACGCAGCCGCGGAAAGTCGTCGCATTATTCAGGTGATTGACCTCTTTGGAAGTTATGGTCTTGGAATGCTGATGGTGGCTTCAGGTTCTAGCCTTGCAGAAATTGTTTGGGTCAGCCGTCGATTGAGGGGGCTGGAGTCTACGCAGGCTCACAGTTCTGACGCCAGTTCAGGTGACGTGAAACGACGAGGCGGTAGCTTTCATTCGTTAGGATTTGGAACACGCCAAGGTCGCCATTCGGCGCAGAAGTCGATGCTTGCGGTACTGAGGCGAAAGCGTGATCACGCGAGGGACGTCCACTTGGTGTCTGGGGTTTTTTCCTTGTTTTTGTTAGTTGGGATTTTGGTCTTTGCTAACGTTTATGGAAAGGAGCGTGCGGAGGAGTCAAAGGCATGGCGGATGTTCGAAAGTCATCTTTACGAGGTCGCCGTTTTTTCGGGCGAGTCAGACTCCCGACTCTTTGATTTGCTTTCTTCACAGTCATCGCAATCTTTGCTAGTTGGTTTTTTTGAAAAAGATCACGGCGACCTATCGGCCAATCGACCCGTCGTGGTGATTCATCAGTCTGATGGTGATAAAAGCTCTTGGTCTCTGAGGATAGGTCGCGGAATTGTTGGGCGTCATGATTCGACCATCACGTCGAAAAGTAGCAGTGTTAATTTGAAGGAACCGATTCCATTGGCAAGTGGCGAATCGGTTCGAGTGATGGGAAAAGAAATGGGTGTGCCGCTGAATATGATCTCCATCGGCGCTGATTCATTTGATGTTGAGCAGATCCTCTATTCAGCGCTTCAGCGTGAGCATCAGTCCGGAGACTGGATCGATTTGGCTCTGGTTGTAATTGAACCCAGTTCTTTGGATGGAACTTCGTGGCCAAATTTGCTTCTTCGTTCGGTTCTGGCAGCTTCCATCGCTAATCGATGCCCCTTGATTTGTACCATTCCCGGTCAAGTGTGTGTGGTTGCTAATGGTGATGGAGGATTATGGTGGTCGACTAGTGAGAGTCCTCAAGAGTCAGAAGGAGATCCACTTGTAGAGGGCCAAGCCATGCCGCATCCAATTCGCGTGCATGCTTTGATGGATCCAAGATCGTCATTGCATGTTTCAGGTTTTGGGAGATTGCCCCGTGTTGTGACCACCTTGGCAATTGTTTTTTGTTTGTGTTACGGGACCCGGCGAATGATGGAGCGTGGGAACTATTCTGCATCGAATACTGGCCGTATAAGCGATACGGCTCTGGAAACTATTTGTGAGGAAGAGCGAGGTTTGAAATGAATCCTTATCGCTTTGATTTTTTTTCCAATGATCAAGTTCGTGTGTTTTGGGACGGAGAGTTAATTCGATCGGATCCCGTATCACTTGCTGAGGCTTTGTTAGAAGAGTTGATCGAACAATCAGAGCACGGTGTGATCAGTCGGTTAGAGTTTGACCTATCACGAGCAGAACCGGTCAATAGCCGCGGTTTAGCCTTTTTGCTTTACCTCTGTGATTTGTGTCGAGAAGCCAGTGTTGATTGGCGGATGCTTGATTTGTCATCTCAAGCGGAACGGTTGATTCATTTTTCAGGACTGGAGCCGATCTTTAATCGCTCCGATGTTCAGAAAATTGAACGCATTGACTCTGGTGCTGCGTCCATCCAGAGTCCGCCAAAGCAGCGATCGAAACTAAATGTTTAGCTACACAAAAGTGGGGCTTTCCGGCAACATGATGGGTGGGATATACGATGAGCAATGAGGTCGAATTTTGGGAAGTGCATTACAGCACAGAAGCTGAAATGCGTACTTTTGATCCTGGAAATGCTGCTAAGGAGCTCATTCAGTTCGTTATTGAGGCAAGGGCGAATGACGTCTTCATTACCGATGAATCGGATCGAGTTAGCATTCGCATGAAGCGATTGGGGAGAGTTGAGCTACTGCAATACTTGTCCAAGAATGCTGGTAGGCGATTGCAAAATCATTTTCGAGCGGTTGGGGGAGCTGATGTCACTGATCACCTTCATCCTGTCGATGGACGCGAGGTGATTGAACTCGAAAACGGTATTCAGGTCGACGTCAGGATTAGTGCGCTACCAAATATTTTCGGTCAAGACCTCGCTCTTCGGCTGTTTTACTCAGAACAGGCGCTTCTGGATCTCGATCAATTAGGATTTCTCGATTATGAATTAGATTTGATTCGTCGTTTGCTCGACTCCAATGGCGGTCTGTTGCTTGTTTCGGGTCCGACTGGAAGTGGGAAGACAAGTTCTTTGTATGCTTTTCTTCGTTACTTGAATCGAGGTGATGTAAAAATTCATACTCTGGAAGACCCTGTTGAGTTCGTATTGCCGGGGATTGTTCAGACGCAGATCAATCGACGTATGGGAATTGGGTATGCGGAGTTGTTACATGCAATGATGCGACATTCACCAGATGTTCTGATGATCGGTGAAATAAGGGATGCTAATACTGCGGAGGTCGCGGTTCGTGCCGCAGGTAGCGGTCAGCTAGTGATTGCGACGGTGCATGCACGCACTGTTGCCGGATCGATTCAGGCTATGCACTCGTTTGGGGTAAATCCAAACTTTTTGGCCAACAGTCTTTCAGGCGTTATTTCTCAGAGATTGGTTCGCCGGTTGTGTTCAGCCTGTTCCACAAGGATCACATTGGCAACGACGCCTGGCGAACTGCGGGGGGGACCCAACGGGGGCGATGTCCAAGAGTGTCGATCATTTTCGATACCCATCGGATGTGAATTGTGTTCTGATGGATATGATCAAATGACTTGCGTTCCAGAGATTATTTCGATCAATCAGGCGATGCGTCGTGGTATTGCGAGTCGGTTGGGCACGGCAGAGTTGGCCGAACTCGCAGATGCGAATGGATTATTATCTTTTGCAACATCCGCTAGACAGCGGTTGTGGAGTAGCCTTTCGTCCGTCGAGGAACTCGTCAAGGTTAGTCCAGAATCTGATATCGATGCTCTTGTTGACCGTCCTATTGAAATGGCTGCTCCAGTGATTTGAGTTGCCGATTAAAGTTTCAAGTCGTTGAAAAAAATCACTGCACATTGCAATATCACGACGTCTCTGTTGGCTCTTGTCCGTCAATTTATTTTCAATACATTCACTCGCTATCTTCGGCATGCAGGGTGTGATGAATCGTCCAGTAAATCTCCTCTTCAAATCGGCTTCCGTCGTTCGAGAGAATATTCATCCTTAGATGTAGCTGGTCGACTGGTATCAGTTCTGGGATTTGCAAGGTGACCGTCATTCGCTTTGGATCCCAAGACACGGATTCGATCCTGAGTGTCTCGATTCCTTCTTGGTCATCGGATGGACGGTATTGGGCTGAACCGTAGGTGTGACGCCAGTGATAATTCCAGTGCTGAATGGAGAATGCTTCGGCACGTTTAATGGAGCTTGGGGCGATTGCTTGATTGAACGTTAATTCAAGGCCTCCCGCAATGACTTTGCAGTCGGTGATGAGGAGATTTGGATTACCTGTATACCTTAGTCGCTGAATCCCATTTTCTCGCAATCCAATCCTACCACCGCCATTCCAGCCTTGCAGTCCGGTCGCGTAGACTTGGCCGTCTAACGGGTTGGTTCTTGCTCGCATCACACCGGTTCTGAAATTCAGCGGTAGTCGGATGATGGCTCCTTGCATCAATCCATTGATTTCTTGGGTCATTAAGTAGGACATCCAGCCTTTGCCGAAACTCGTGTGCAGTAAGTGTTGGTTGAGTGGGCCAAACCGTTGGTCATCCACCCAGAGTTGTCCTCCCGATGAATTGTCAAACTCTTGAGGCATCCAGACAATTGGGGGTTCAAATGAAGTGGGCGCAATGACCTTCTTTAGGTCAAGATTTCCACCGTCAGGTTCCCACATCCCCGGAATCGAATAGGTTGGGACCCACCCATAAAATCTCCCTGATTTCAAGTGATTGATTTTGGAAGCGGGCATCCATTGACCTTGATTGTCACTTCCAACAAGTCGATTACCGGGCATCATTCCCAATCCATTGGGCGTGCGAAAACCGGTGCTGAGCACTTCTCGTTTCTGTCCGTCACTGGAGATTTTGTAGATCATTCCCGGAAGCGTCGAATCGCTACCGTGACCACTTTTGGCATAGTAGAAGTTTCCCTCGCTATCGGTTTGCAAGTCAAAGCTGAATGCATGGAAGTTGACGGATACGTCAGGTTCTGCTGAAAAACTTTCGTAAAAATCTGCCTCGCTGTCTTGGTTCAGATCGTGTAGGCGAACCAGTCGGTCTTTGCACGTCACGTAGATAAGATCGTTTACAACTCGCAGTCCGAATGGTTCGTAGAGTCCCGCTGCAAAGCGTTTCCATTTTAGGTTCCTGAGGCTTGAATCGATCCCAGAGACAATCCACACATCTCCGCCGTACGTTGAAACAGCCATGCGTCCATCTGAAAAGAAATCCAAAGCGCTCGTGCGAAGCCAAGAGTTCCAGGGGTTTGCGTCAGGGATTGTTAGTGTGTCGACCGCGTAGCCCTTCTGTTCAAGTCCAGTGAACCCTGTTGTTTCGATGGCTTGTGGCCACTGTGATTCGCTGCCCTTCGTTTTGCTGCGGAGGTCAACGGTCTCGGTTTCTAGATGAAGTGCAAAATTTGGATCTTCGACAGTTGATGGATTGTTCGGTTGATTCGCAACAAGTCGTGTTACACGAAACCGTCGGGTGGTATCTGATTCAGGGATATGGACGATGATTCTTTTCTGGGAATCAACTTCAAAAACCATCTTTTCGCAATTACCACGAAAGTGGCATGTCATGATCAGTTGAGCGTCGTTATCACCGGGTCGGTTTACGACTGCATCCACTTTCTGAGAAGACTGGATAGAAGCCTGATGCAACGCTTGCCCATCGACGGTGAGCGTTGTTTGCGCATTTTCATTGGTCGTGGCGTCGCCAATAATGATCCGGATTTCTTTTCCGGCTCCTATCTCAAGGTGTTGTGTAATCCCGTTCGCGGATGCGACTGGCATTTCAAGAATGGGTCGTTGGTCAATCTCGTAACTTAGGATGACTTGCTCGCCGTGGCGATAATATCCTTGGTAATCCATCCATTGAGAAGGTAACGGACCTCGAGGCAGTAGACCGCTTGTTGGGTAGTCCGACTGCTGTTGATGACCCCATTTCCATGAGCTGAGCGAGGGGATTGGTTTCCCCTTTGTGGTGACAGTCCCCTCTCCTCGATCTCGAGCATGTTGAGTTTCGCTCACGTCAACGAATTCTCCTTCCCATACAGAGGCAAGATTCATTGTGTGTAAGTTGTAGGCGATCGAATATTTTCCGAGTGGAATGCTGAGTACGCTTGGGAATTCACGACCAAGTTGCGAACCCAATGCCGGTTTGAAGTTTCGAGTGACTTCGATTCTTTCATCACCAAGACGTGAGCCTTTGGGTAGAGTTTCTAAGTAGCTATCTGTGATTTCAAAGTAGTCGGGATTCGACGGCTTCATGAATGCTTCGCGGACATAGTGAATCACCTGATAACGTTCTTTTGGGGTTAAGTGACGCATCGGCGCCATTAATCCGTTGCCAGTCGATAATGTCTGAAACATCGAGTGTGGATCTGATCCGAATTTCATTTTGTCTTTCCCAAATGCGCGAGCGGTGGGAAGTGACGGTTGGTTGCCATCGCGTCCATGGCATCCAAAGCAGTAGCCTTGGAAAATTTTTTCGCCAGTTTCAAAGTCTCGGGATCGCAGTTTCTTGATGATGGTGGCATGGTCAAGATCTGCAACGTCATCACTGTTGGTGATCGCGCTGAGTTTGGGCCGAAGCTCTTCCTCCGTTTTCTTACCACCTTCGGATATTGCCATTAGGTATCGCAGCAAATCCATAAAATCGCGTTGCTCTTGAAACGTAGACAACAGGCCTTCGGGCATTCCTGAAACCGGTAGCGTTTTTCTTGATTCGATCTGCTGTTTCGGGATTAAAACTGTTTTGGGTGGCGTCGCGGCTGTCACCAATTGGATCATCTTTTCGTCTTCTCCTTTGATGTTGCCAATGTGTGAAGACCCATCATCCATTAATACGTAGTGGGTTTCGTATCCCTCGCGAATCACACGTGATGGATGAGTTAGCGATTCGACTAGGTGCCGATCACTCATCGGCTTGGTCATCGCGAGATCAGGGGCCAAAGCCGGTTGTGTTTCGCTTGCAACGTGGCAGTTCACGCATCCAGCAGCAGAGGTGTAGAAGATGATGGCTCCCCTTCTCGCATCTCCTCTTTCTCGTGCGACGCTTGCGATATGCTCGGGAGGAAGTGACTTGATTTGTTCTTCCAATGTTTCAGCGCGACGCGGAATCTTAGCCTTTGCGATCACAGTGTCAGCTATCGGCATCAGTAATCCCGCAATCACAACGACGAAAACGATAGATGAGATTCGACGTTTATCTTGTTTTGGGATTCGATTTGGCATTGGAAATTGATTTTGAAAAAAGAAGGATCGTCAAGTAAAAGACTTGCAGACCAGATTTTGAGGTACCGCCTTCGGCGTTGACAGTCTTTCAAGGATTGCTCGGAATTGGTTGGCTGAAATTTTATCGCCAATATCGGGGTGTCGTTTGTTATTACGGGGTCGTGAAGCCTCGCTCACGGTCGCCAAAAGCTCTCGGCAGGCAACGCTTCCGTAACCTAGAGGATCCTAGGGCATTGAGCGACTGAGGGATCAAATGTTTTACCTCCCCCCCAGATCGACGATGAAAACGTCGTTTTCCTTTTTCTAGTCGGCTTAACTCCGAGAAATGTTATAGACGGATGTGATGAGAGCCGATACCTTTTTCACATGCCAATCCCATGGCAACTGGCGACGTGCCCGAGCGGTCTAAGGGGGCTGATTGCAAATCAGTTTGTCAGCGGTTCGAATCCGCTCGTCGCCTTTCCAAATCTTCTGTTTGCACCTGAAATCTGTGTTCAGGTTCGGCGACTTGGCCGAGTGGTGAGGCACCTGATTGCAAATCATGTCACAGCGGTTCGACTCCGCTAGTCGCCTCTTTTGTATGCCGCTTGAGGATATTTGATTGGCTTCTGCGGCATTTCTTTGAGCTTCGAGAATCCGCAGGACGAATTACGTCACCAACGCTGGACGGCTTCATCAGCGTTACCAATAAGTGTCAGAGCCCTTTGCTTTTTCGCAGATTTCTCTTTTTGAAATCTTATTCTTCCCTCAGGACTGAGGGTTATGATGATCCCGCATCGCGTCGATCCACT
>JADHOA010000008.1 GCA_016779185.1 Rubripirellula sp. | reverse complement strand
GATTGACATTTACTCGAAGAGTGCCGTCCGACTTTCGATTAGCCTCCGCTCCATGAACCGTAAGATAAGAGGCCCAGCCGAACGCCCCCAGCGTATCTGCCGTTACGCCAAATCGCTGCTGTTCGTCTGCATCGATTACACCATTACGATTGATGTCCGCGCCAAAAAGAAGGTTTGGGGTGACTCCACGAACCAACAATAACTCTTCAACGGTTTGCAGCGGACCATTCGCGGGAGAATAAGGAGTTGGCAAAGAGTTGTAGTACTCGGCTTCGGCGCCAAATTCCCTAGATTCATCATCGGAATCAAGCCAATCAAGGATTGCATCCACCGTATCCTGTGTCATTCCAGGAAGTGACATTAGCAAAGAATCGGCAATCCCAAGTGCTTGAGCCTCTGTATCGTCACCCTGCTCACCCGCAAGCGCTAAGGCTGCCTCAAACAGTTCGGAATTTTGCTCAAGTACAGTCAATGTGTTGATGTTTAAACGAGCGGATTCGTTTTGCAATCCAAAGCGTATGCCGGCGTATCCGAGAGTCGGACTTAGCCCAGACGCGATCACGCTATAGTTCGATAAATTTTCTTGCTGAGCATCCGCCGAAACGGTGACTGCTTGGAACAACTGCGGGTTATTGAAGACACCGCCGATGTCGCGTCGTGCATTGGGGGGTTGCGCGAGAATCAGTCGCATCGCCTCTGCTCCAGATTCAACTGTCACACGCGCCTGAACTAAATCGCCAGACAGGTACGCAGCATCATCGTACGCAACCATTAGATCCGTGAACGAGTAAACAGCCATGGTTGCGACCACAATTACGATCAGAACCAAGACGAGGAAAAATCCGCCGCGTTGCGGTTTCCTGTGAAGCGAACGGCGGCACCGTGTTTCTGAACATTTCGAAACGAGTTCTGTATCGGATTTCATAGCCCGGCCTCCGATAGATCTTCTTCATCCGTCTGGTCAATCGGCTTCGCAAGAGGCAAACGAACAATGTGAGTGAAGACTCTAGCTGAACCGGGTAGGCCATCGCTCGACACAACCCCAGACTCTTCTTGACCCTCTGCTTTGAGCGTCAATGAGACACTGATTGCAAGAGGTAGTTCTTCATAGGTGTCGCTGCTCCACTCAAGCTGCCAAGTCACTCCATCCCAATATGAAAACTCGATCCCAACGACTTCTGGGGCGAGCAAATCACCTGTCTGATTCAACAAAGACAGACTACCCGTATTCGCGGCTTCTACAGTTGCTGCTCGATCAAGTGAGCGTCTTACGAGCCCTCCACTATCTAAACTTGTCTCTAATCCGAGCTCCGCTGTGGCATTTGCCAAAGCGTCCTGAACACCACCTATTACGTCGGCAGACTGCACAAAATAAGCCACGGTTTTAATATCACTAGGAATATCATCGAGGTCTGAAGTATTCGTGTCGATTAACGCAACATACTCCTCCAATCGCGGCAGACGACTCACATCAATCTGTATCTGACTTTGGTTACCGATTAGCCCCGGTGTGGTGAGGACAGAAACCCCAGTGGAAAGATCAACTTCCATAAGACTTTCATCCAACAACAAATCGCTATCCAAATTTGAATCAATTCCCGCCGCACTAAGGTCTTGCCCCTCGGCGGCATTGCTTCCCCCGGTATCTGCGCCTGAGGTTGCTGCTAACAATTCTTCGAGTGCCCCGGTATCTACGGGCTGTGGATGTAAAGTTGAACGCAAATCATCTTCAATCATTTGCATGATCGAAGCAGCCAATTGCGTCTGACGAATATCCATATCCCGCACGTTCATATCACGTGCGTAAAATTGAAGCGTACTGCCAATCAAAACCATCAGGACGACGGACATCGACAAAGCCAAGACTAGTTCTAGAAGCGTGAAGGCAATGCGATTTTTTCTTTGTTGAATAACAAACTGCAGCATTGGATTTGGGGCGCAGAAAAACATTATGCTCCACCCCCAGATGCTAATGCCGCTTTTTCCTCCAAATAGGCGTCTTCCTCAGCTTCGGCCTCTTCCAAGCCGAGCATTGGATCAATCACCCACCGCACTAGGGAATAAGTTGTTCTTGCCTCGCCGAGATCTTTATCAATTGATTGAACGGTTACTCTGATCGCCAACATTCCATCCATCGCTGCGGGATTCACTTCAACACTATATTGAAAATCCGAATTCGACTGGGAATCAAAAAGCGTTTGAAATTCAGCAGCGGTCACGGACTGGGGAGAAATTCCGGCCTGAGCCTCGAGCAAGATCTCAGCTATTTTCGTTTGAGTAAGAATCCTAGCCGCCGAGAGATCACGGGATTCCCTCGCTGCGACCATACCGGTGTCGACAATCCGACTCAGGATCGCCAAAGCACCACCTAAGATGGCAAGAGCTAGAAGTATTTCAAGCAGCGAGAAACCGCCACGAAGCGAGTGCTTTTTTCTCACAGCGGCAAAACCTCACTCACGGTCACATCACCCGTAATACCACGTAATCGAACCACGATTCGTCCCAACTTTGGATTTGATAAGGTCACCACTGCGGTGCTTGTGGAACCATCCGGGTAGAACAAAATTGGCCGACTCCAACCCTCAGACCGATCAGACTCCGTTAACTGCTCGATCTCCATCGACCTGGCGGCCGACACAACACCAACCGCTTCGACAGTAATATCTTCTGGTAGATCAATCGATTCTTGCGACTCTGATGGTTGCTCCAGAATGGTAACCACCCCCTCCGATGCGCCAGTCAACAGACTAGTCTGCGTTCCCGTTTGGTCCAAAGCCTCGGTAGCATCGCTGGCTGAATAGTAAGGGCGAGTTCGAAACGAATTGCCTTCTAATAAACCTTCCAGCATCAAGACTCGACCTTCACGCATCGCATCAACCCTCAGTCGAGTCATTTCGACGCGTAGTAAATCACCACCCCGAACAAGACGACGATCTCCCGCTAAAAGCCCAACTTGCGGGATTGCGACAGCGGTCAAGGCAGCAAGAACCGCAAGAGTGAGAAGTAACTCGAGAAGAGTGAAGGCTAAATTATTTTTCACGATTTGCGAACCCTAACTTGAGTCTTGCAAAGTTTGACCAAAAGCTCGCACAACTGCTTGCGTTAAACGGACCAGAAACATCCTCCCGTTAAAGCCATCCTTTGACGCGTCGTCGGACGCCTGAACTCTTGCTCGCGATCCAATCGAATGTCCTCCACCAACCCAGCGTTCCATCGGAAGCATCGAATCACCGACGCTAAACCCACTAGTTCCTAACATCGAAGCTTCACGAAGTTTGAACTTGAATCAAGAGGTAAGGAATCTCGCAGACGGCGGGAACGAGGCCTTCGATCAACTAAACTCTGTACCGCCTGACCACGCTGAAACGATCTTTCAATTGCCCACCGAGTCTGTCAGTCAGTCAGTGAAGCGAAAGTCCCTCGACAAAATGGAGTTGTCTATGCTCCTTCAAGCAGGATGTCATCGTCGGTGTTGACCTGACCATCAATCCCTGCACTTCGCAATTCATAAGTGTTCCCATTCTTCGAATAGGTGAGTGCATTTTCCCAAGCGTCGGTAGGGATTTCCGAAATGATTGGCGCTACCCACTTTGCCTTTCCAGCAGCGTCACTTGGCCCATCCCTAAGCTCTTCCAAAGTTTCAGGCAGTTTGTTCATTCGAACTTGGAACAAGTCAATGCTCTGCTTCAGCGAATTCAGCTGAACTTTTGTAGCGTTTGCCTTCGCTTCCTGACCAGCACCGAGGAAGTTCGGCAGGGCAATGCCCCCGATCACGACAAGAATCGCAAGAACCAAGAGAAGCTCAAGCAGAGTAAAGCCGGTACGTGGGCGGGTCACTTTACGGTGACGATGCTGTGGACGTGATTGCATTATTTTGTAGCGGTACTAATTAAAAGTGTGAACAAAACAGAAACGGAACGGCGGATCTGTGCTGGAAGCAAGGGTAATATCCACGGACGCCCCCAACCTGAGGTATGTATTGACCGCGACGACTTGCTATTTCCTAATAACCGACGTTTTCGTCGAAGGTTCCGAACTCAATCGGACGAAATCTCTCAAGGACTCCTGTTTTCACGGTTACGGGGATTGACCCTGCAACCAAATGTAAACAGATGTCCACCTCCACCAGTCAAATATCAAGCTACTGCTCATAGTAAGACGTGGGTGTTTGTAGTGTATTCGGAAGTAAATGGCCGACCGCTGTTGGTAAGCAACAGTAAAAGTCCAAAGAATCTTCCGAGAGGTTCGGGAAATCCGCCCGTCACAAACTAGAATGATAGTCTGGTGTAAATATTATATTGAGGCAGTTCTGGTAAAAGACTTGCCAGTTTTTTGGTTTTTGCTGCTTCATCATCCCGCCTACTCGATCGCACTGAAGAACTATGGTGGCTCGCGACGATTCAGTCATTCGCGGCAGCTTAATTGCCTGCCTTATCTTTTTGGTGCTCTCCCTTGCGCTGAATTTCTTCCTTTGGCGATCGGCCAATACATCAAGCGCTGACGCGACTTCGGCGGGTGATCGACTAGCCAACGTTCAAAGAGACGTCTCCACAAAGGAAAATCAGCTTCAACGCTTAAAAGCCATGCTGGGAATCGGGGGATTTACTCAGGCGGAAATCGACGAAATGAAGCAAAACGCCTCTGAAGACCCTGAGATGCAGGCGATCGAGGATCAGTATGCAAAGGATATGTCGTATTTCGGAGCCGAAGTTGAGGCACAAAACCGCAACTACCCCGCACTCCCAGAATATCTCGTGACTGCGATCCGCTCCAGGAACGAGCAGTATGGGATGGCGCGAGATGAAGCGACCAAAATCCGCACCGACGCTGACGCAGACATTGAAAACGCCAGGACACAGCAGCAACTTGCTGAGCAGGAACGTGACGATGCCAACAAGAAAGTAGCAACGCTTTCACAACAGTTCGATGAAGATCGCGCGCGAATGAATGAGGACAACGAGAAAAATAGAGACAAGCTAACCAAGACCTCTCAGGACTTCGATTCATTCCGACAAACGGCAAGGACGGAAGCAAACCAACTGGTTAGCAAAACAAAGCAAATGCAGAGTACGATTAACACTCAGAAGCTTCAACTCAATCAACTTCGTGCCGACAAATTTGAAACCACTCAAGGTGAGGTCCGGTACGTGGTTGCTGGGGGAAACGTTGTCACGATCAATCTCGGGTCCGCAGACGAACTCCGACCGGGAGTTACTTTTGGGGTGATTGATGGCGATGAAACTCGGCTTCAAGATGCGAAAGTCAAAGCAACCATTCAAGTTAGCCAAGTACAAGGGCCACACTTGGCCCTAGGTCGTGTTGTCGCTCGACCAGACATTTCGAGTCCAATCATTCCGGGAGATAAGATTTTCTCGCCGTTCTGGGCTCCGGGGCGTGTCGTAAAGATCGCTTTGGCTGGCGATATCGACATTGATGGTGATGGACGTAATGACAATGCTGCGATCAAAGGGCAAATCTTAGCTGCTGGAGCTCAGGTGGCTGCAGAGATTTCATCGACAGGGGCAGTCACAGGACAACTCGACCCCACCATCCGTTTCCTCGTAGTCGGACAAGACCCCGACGCAAGCAACGATCAAAACGCCGCTGTAATCGCAACAATGGGTAATGTGAAAGCACGCGCCGCTGAACTAGGCCTCACCGTGATCCCTGCTTGGAAACTTGAAGCTTATCTAAAGACGATCGATGACACCGTCACGACGCCTCTCGGGTCTGCGGTGCGAGGAGAAGATTTCCCGCCTGAAACGTCGATCGATTCAAGGCGATTGCCGAACGATCGGGCTCCCATCTATGAAGCTCAGCGTGAGCGTATGCAACAGGGAAATAAGGTGCTCGAACCGTGAGCAGCAGCCGCTGAACTCCACGAATATTAATATTGAAAATCAGCCTCCCAAAGAATCATGCGGGAGGCTGATTCTGTTTAATCGGAAATATCCCGCAAAAAATAGCCATTCGCGAAGTCACACTCGAAACGGTCGCCTACCGATTAGGAACTGTCGGCACAGAATCCTTGCGATTACACGCGTCCCTCCTTATAACTTGGAGTGGTCGATTTGCCTTGGGCTTCCATGTTGATTCAAAACCCCAATGAATCGTTGGTGATTTCTTGCTGCAAGACAGTTTCGACCGAGCCGACACGTTCTCCCGCCTACTTTGGATGCAATACATCCTGAACCTCTGGCTCTGTTGCTGATCCGATCTCACAACACATCTAGCCCGAGGCGACGATTTCTTCTCCATTGCTCACTATTCAGATCCCACACCTTCATTTGCAGCATCACCCATGAAACGCTCGTTCTGGCTTCAGGCCTTCGCTTTGTTGTGTCTTTTCTCGATTGGCTGCAACCCCTCTTCTCCGTCCGCAGGTGACGACCAGGCCAACGGTGTGAACGATAAACCGAAAGTGGCATACGTCACCAACGGTGTGGCGTCCTTCTGGGTAATTGCAGAGTCTGGCGTCAAGCAAGGGGGCGAAGACTTTGATGCTGAGACCCAAGTTTTGATGCCAGCAGAAGGGATCAGTGATCAGAAACGAATGATTGAAGACCTGATCACAAAAGGGATCGACGGCATAGCTGTCAGCCCAATTGACCCTGTCAATCAAACGGAACTGCTCAACCAAGCATCTAAGTACACGAAATTAATCACGCACGACAGTGACGCTCCTGACTCGAATCGTCTTTGCTATATAGGAATGGATAACTACCTAGCGGGTCGAATGTGTGGTGAACTGGTAAAAGAAGCGATGCCGAACGGCGGTAAATTGGCAATCTTCATTGGACGCTTGGAACAAGACAACGCAAAGCGACGACGGCAGGGCGTGATCGACGCCATCCTGGGAAGATCGGAAGACCCATCGCGGTTTGATCTGCCAGATGCCGAGATCAAAGAGGGAAACTGGCATATTGTTGGAACCTACACCGACCAGTTCGATCGAGCCCAAGGAAAATCTAACGCAGAGGATGCATTGTCGCGTCATCCAGATCTGGGAGGCATGGTTGGATTGTTTGCTTATAACCCACCCTTAATTTTGGAAGCCCTCAAGCAGGCGGATAAACTGGGTGATGTTCAGGTAATCGGATTCGATGAAGCAGATGAAACCTTGCAGGGTATCATCGACGGTAATGTACACGGCACGGTGGTTCAAAATCCTTATGAGTATGGTCGTCAGTCAGTTCGAGTACTTGCGGGGCTAGTTCGTGGAGAATCGCTTACGGACCTCGGCATTCCTGAAAGCGGATTTTTGAATATCGAAGCAGATCAAATCCGCAGTGAAAACGTGGAGACCTTTTGGGCCGAGCTAAAAAAGAACCTAGGTGAGCAGTAGCACGGGAATGACTGAATCGCCATCCACTCCATTTTTACAGGCTCGTGGACTCACCAAAGGCTTCTCCGGAGTAACCGCGCTCAGTGGCGTATCTCTTTCAGTGGAGCAAGGAGAAGTCCACGCGGTCATTGGTGAAAACGGTGCAGGGAAGAGCACGCTCATGAAGATTCTTGCGGGTGTACAACCGCAAGACAAAGGTCAAATTCTAATTGACGGTGTCCCCATCGTACTCAATGGTGTAGATCAAGCCCTCGCTCAGGGCATTGCACTGATCCACCAGGAACTTAATCTAGCCGACAATCTTGATGTCGGTTCAAACATCTTTCTCGGTCGCGAACCCACTCGCCTTGGCTTGATTGACTCGAAAAAAATTGAGTCTCAAGCTTCGCATTTTCTCAGCATGGTTGGCCTCGACATCGATCCTCGCACCCTAGTCGAAACACTTCCTATTGGTGTGCAACAGATGGTTGAAATTGCAAAAGCTCTCTCTGTGAATGCCAGACTGCTGATTATGGATGAACCGACCAGCAGTCTTTCACACCGTGAGACCGAAGAGCTGTTTCGAGTAATTGAGAAACTCAAATCACAAGGTGTCACGATTCTCTATATCTCACATCGGCTATTTGAAATCGAAACCATTGCTGACCGAGTTACCGTTTTGCGAGATGGCGAGAATGCTGGGATACTTGAGAAAGACGAGATCTCACATGACACAATGGTCGAAGCCATGGTGGGCCGAAACATCTCACAGTTCTATTCGAGAAAGAGATGCGAACCAGGCGAGACTCTGCTTGAAGTTAAAGAACTAAGGACGCTTGCTTGGCCTCAACACGCAATTAGCCTAGAAGTGAAGGCTGGCGAGATGGTCGGGATTGCAGGATTAGTCGGTGCGGGCCGCACAGAATTATTACGGGCCGTCTTTGGAATCGACAAATCGGAATCTGGGTCCGTAATGATCGCGGATAAAAGATTTTCGGGTCACAAATGTCGAGACGCAATTTCGGCTGGGATGGCGTTGGTTCCCGAGAATCGCAAAACAGAGGGTCTGATTCTTGAAATGGGCACTCGCCAAAATATCGGTCTGCCAGCATTAGACCGATATCGCACCGCTGGAATCTTTGCCAATGCATCTCGAGAGAGAGAAGCATCCGATCAGATGATCCGAGAGATGCACATCAAAACCCCGAGTGATTGGCAACACGTCAGATATCTATCGGGCGGAAACCAGCAAAAGGTAGTCATCGGAAAATGGCTATCGATGAAACCCAAAATCCTGTTACTTGACGAGCCAACACGAGGCGTGGACATCGGCGCGAAACAGGAAATCTATCGACTAATGGAAGAACTTGCCTCGGAGGGAGTTGCGATCCTATTTGTGTCCAGTGAAATGGAAGAAGTCATTAGCATGTCGGACCGCGTGATTGTCATGCACGAAGGACGTATCAGTGGTGAGCTGGCAAGGGAGCACGCATCGGAAGAAGCGATCATGCATCTAGCAACTGGTGGGCAAGTGCAAGACTTTTCAAAAACAGGAAATATCAAATGAAAAAGGTTTTAGGCATCTTTGGTTTGCTGGTTTTCATTTGTATCGCCACCCACATAATGAGCGATGCCTTTCTTACCGAGTTCAACATTGAAAACTTGATAAGGCGCAGTGCGTTATTTGGCATCCTTTCAATCGGTGCGGCATTTGTGATCATTACCTCCGGCATTGATCTCTCCATTGGCTCTGTTGTTTGCTTGATCGGTTGCTTACTACCTTGGATGCTTGTGGAACGCGGGATGTCTGTCCCCGTTTCATTATTCGCGGTTCTAGCGGTGTCGCTACTGATCGGCTTCACACATGGATTGCTGATAACAAAAATTAAACTTCAGCCGTTTGTCGTCACACTTTGTGGTCTGCTTTTTTATCGCGGCTTAACGCGTGGAATTGTCCATGATCAAACCCAAGGATTCCGTGGCGGCTTTTCTGGGCTTCGTGTCTTATCGCAAGGGCAATTACCGATCCCTGGCACCGAGTTTGGAATCCCTAATCCCTGCCTTATTCTTGTCGTCGTTGCGATCGCAGCAATTATCCTCTTGAATTTCACTGTTTACGGCCGCTACATGTTGGCACTTGGAAGAAACGAAACAGCGACAAGATTCAGCGGCATCAACACCGACAGAATCACCATTTTGGCATACGTCATCTGCGCGCTACTTAGCGGTTTGGGTGGATTGTTGTTTGTATTAGATGTTGGGAGTGCTCAGCCAGTCGATTTTGGTAATTTTTATGAACTGTACGCGATCGCAGGCGCTGTCTTGGGTGGATGCAGTTTACGTGGAGGCCAAGGAACCATCCTTGGCGTCGTGATTGGAGCAGCCGTCATGCAGGTACTCAAAAACACCATTACGCTTGTCGATGCAATTCCAACGAACATTGAATACGCGGTAATCGGTGCGGTGATTCTTGCTGGTGTTGTAACTGACGAATTCGTGAAGAGAATTGCCGCCCAACGGCGGTCGCAAGTAGCACAACGGGTGGAGTAGGGGAATTGGGAATACATCCACAGCGTCTCCATCGCCCTCGCTTTATTTGATAAATCCCGCCACTTCTGTTTTAAAACCAAGGGACAATTCATTGATTTGATCAACAAGATCATCAACGCTCCGTGGTGATTCTCCTTATTCCGAGTTACACTGCTGCAATGAAACAAGACAGTAAAACGGAATCAACCGATTCATTCGACGATCTAGACCTATCACCCGTGATGAGAAGAGCGTTGCGACGCGCGGGTTTTTCTCAACCCTCTCCCATTCAGGGACAATTAATCCCGCTAGCCCTTGATGGTGAAGACGTCATTGGTCAAGCACGGACTGGAACCGGCAAAACAGCATCCTTTGCCATTCCAATCTTGGAACAACTTGATTCACTAGAAGACTGCAAAGACCCTCAAGCGATTATCGTCGTTCCCACTCGGGAATTGGCAGATCAGGTCGCCAAAGAAACGGAGCGACTGGCTGACGGGGTAGAGACAGAGATTGCGGTTCTCTCGGGCGGCAAAAACCTCAATCGCCAACTTCGACAGCTAGAAAATGGTGTACAGATCGTCGTCGGTACACCTGGACGTATTCACGATCACCTTCAACGTCGCTCGCTACGCACCGGAAGCGTTTGGTGCGTGGTTTTAGACGAAGCCGATAGGATGTTGGACATCGGTTTCAGACCACAGATTGAGCGAATCCTTCGCAAGTGCCCTCGAGACCGACAAACGCTACTGCTCTCCGCGACCCTTCCCAATGGAGTTCGCAGACTGGCTGAGTCTTACATGTCTGACCCCGTTGTCATTGACTGCAGTAAAAATGAGATGGCTGTCGAGACCATTGAGCAGCATTATTTTACCGTTGCCCAAGACCGAAAATCTGATTTATTGGATTTGGTTCTCGAAAGAGAAAAACCAGAGCAGGCGATCATCTTTTGTAGAACCAAGCGGGGTACCGATCGGCTATACCGACAACTCAGTCATCGCCATCCCGACTGCGGCAGCATGCATGGTGATATGGCTCAACGGGAACGAGATCGAGTCCTGCAAAAGCTTCGAGATGGAAAGTTGAAAATTCTTGTTGCAACGGACGTCGTCGGACGTGGCATCGACATCAGCACCATTTCTCACATCGTCAATTATGACGTGCCACAAGATTGCGACGACTATGTACACCGAGTGGGACGTACGGGGCGCATGGGGCGTGATGGAATCGCATTCACGTTTGTCGTTCCCGGTGAAGGCGAATTCCTGACGAGTATTGAACAAAGAATTAACAAACAGCTAAAGCGGGATCACATCGAAGGTTTTGAGGCCGTAGCGCCACCTCCTGTCATTGCACCGACAGAAGAAGAAACCGGCCCCGCCAAACGAAAATTAAACCCCATGCATCGAAAGGTTCGACGGCGAAGATAAGGTCAAGTGACTTACGATGCCTCCGTAAGTTTGTCTCTTTACCACAAAGCGCACTGCGATAGAGGGTTGCTCGAAAACTCTTAGCCAGCAGTCAACAAAATCTCTTGCCTTTGCCAAACGAGCAAGTGAGAAGTGTCGTTTAAACGAACACCTTCAAACAATTCGATGAGTACCTTTTACTCGAGGCTGTCTCCTCGCACTCTCCACCCAATTGCTTCGCCACGAAACAATTAGAACACAGCAGTTATGAACTCTTTCTTTGAAGCACCCTCTCCAGAAACACTCGCAACTCACGCTCAAGGGCCCGAGGGCAAGTTACCTCTCAGTGATGAAATCCTTCGTAATTGGAGCAGCGGAGACTTATTCGGACTGACACAAAGTGTTGGAATGGGACTCGATCCCGCAAGAGCACTCGGAGATCAATACCTAATCCTCAGTACTCAGGGAGGTGTGCGTAATCCTGATGGCAGCCCCGTGGCACTTGGCTACCACACCGGTCACTGGGAAGTTGGCCTTCTGGTCCAAGCTGCAGCAGAACAAATATCGGAACAATCGGGTGTGCCGTTTTCTGCCTATGTCAGCGATCCATGCGATGGTCGAAGCCAAGGCACAAAGGGAATGTTTGATTCGCTGCCGTATCGAAATGATGCAGCGATGGTAATGCGGCGTCTTATTCGATCCCTACCGCGTCGAAAGGGAGTCATTGGCATTGCAACTTGTGACAAGGGGTTGCCTGCTATGATGATGGCGTTGGCCGGCTGTAGTGATCTTGCGAATGTTCTTGTCCCCGGAGGCGTGACGCTCCCACCTACCGTGGGTGAAGACGCGGGAAAAGTACAAACCATCGGCGCAAGGTACAGTCGTGGTGAGATGACGCTCGAACAAGCATCACTTGAAGGTTGCCGAGCCTGTGGCACACCGGGAGGAGGTTGTCAATTCCTTGGGACCGCGGCAACAAGTCAAGTCGTAGCCGAGGCTCTTGGAATGACGGTTCCCCATGCTGCGTTGGCACCAAGTGGCCAGCCAGTTTGGACAAAACTAGCTCGCGACTCGGCAGCCGCATCCATTGCGATGCAAGCACGAGGTGACACGCTCCGCGATTACCTGACCGACGATGCCCTCTTCAACGCGATGCTTATCCATGCAGCTGTGGGCGGAAGTACCAATCTGCTGCTTCACATTCCTGCGATAGCGGCATCGGCTGGGCTAACTCGACCAACCGCAGAAACCTTCAGCGAAATCAATCGATTGGTGCCCCGTTTTGTCGACTGCCTTCCCAATGGTCCCGTGGGTCACCCAACCGTGCAACTCTTCCTAGCAGGAGGAGTACCAGAAGTGGCATGGCACCTGAGAGAACTGGGACTTTTAAAAGCACATGCCAAAACCGTTTCCGGTCTCAGCTGGAATGAAATCCTCGACATTTGGCACCAATCTGAGCGCCGACGAGTCTGCCGAGAACATCTTCAAGAAGTCGATGGAGTCGACCCTGACAACGTGATTCTAAATCCCGACGAGGCAAAGCGACGGGGATTGACGAGCACGGTCTGCTTCCCAAAAGGAAATCTTTGTCCCGAAGGATCTGTCATCAAATCAACATCGATCGATCCATCCGTCATCGACCAAGATGGTGTCTACCGAAAAAGAGGGGCAGCCAGAGTCTTTACCTCAGAACCCAATGCGATTGCCGCAATCAAAGGCCAAACAGATAGCCCAATCAAAGCCGGTGATATCATCGTTTTAATCGGTCGCGGACCACTGGGATGTGGTATGGAGGAGACCTACCAAATCACCTCAGCTTTAAAGTACCTCTCGTTCGGCAAAGAAGTTGCGTTGATCACCGACGCTAGATTTTCCGGCGTTAGCACAGGGGCTTGCATCGGTCACGTTGGTCCAGAGGCACTTGCGGGGGGGCCTATCGCCAAAGTTCGCGATGGAGATTTGATTGAAATTGAGATTGACCGAAATCAATTGATCGGAAAAGTCAATCTAATTCATGATCAAAGCGGAAATGCTAATGCTGATCAAATCCTGTCCCTTCGTGACCCTCACCCGGAGCTAAAAGTTGACCCGAGTATGCCTGACGACACTCGACTCTGGGCGGCGTTACAACAAGCTGGAGGTGGCACCTGGGGGGGATGCGTTTACGACGTCGATGCGATCATTGAACGCCTAAATGGCTCGGGTGGGAACGAGCATGATTCCATCAAGACGTCCTGATTTACATAATGATCGTCTCCCCGGATGATGATTCACCCCTAATTAAACAATCCGCACGGGTCCGGAAATTCACGCTGAGCGAAAAAACCTGCGAGCCCAGCCACCTTAGATGGTATTCGCTCTCCCTCGAACCGGGGAATACCCTTGCGATCGGCGGTTTCGCGGGGATAATCGCACTCAATTCGTAATTTATTTCGTTCGATTCCTCTCTATCGCATGAGTTCCGTTATGCCTTTGGTTCCTCTCCGCGTTGTTCTCGATCACGCTGCTGAAAATGACTACGGGGTTGCAGCGTTCAATGTCAACAACATGGAACAAATTCAGTCGATCATGGAAGCGGCTGAATCCACCGACTCGCCAGTAATCATTCAGGCTTCCCGAGGTGCGAGATCTTATTCTCAGGATGCTTATCTTCGACACCTCATGCTTGCAGCTACTGAACTCTATCCACAAATTCCTATCGTCATGCATCAGGATCACGGTAACAGTCCTGAGACGTGTCAATCGGCCATCGACAATGGATTCACCAGTGTCATGATGGACGGGTCACTTATGGAAGATGGTCAAACGCCTGCTGATTATGATTACAACGTGCGGGTTACCGCTGAAGTTGTGAAAATGGCGCATGCTCAAGGCGTCAGCGTCGAAGGCGAATTAGGCTGCTTAGGCTCTCTCGAATCAGGTGAGGGTGAACAAGAGGATGGCCATGGAGCAGTAGGTGAGTTATCTCGTGACCAACTTTTGACCGATCCCGATGAAGCGGCACGTTTCGTTGAAGAAACAGGAGTCGATGCACTAGCGGTTGCGATTGGAACAAGCCATGGAGCTTACAAATTCACCAGCAAGCCAACTGGCGAAGTTCTTGCAATGTCGCGAATTGAAGAAATCCATGCAAAGTTGCCGAACACACACTTGGTGATGCATGGTAGCAGCAGCGTCCCACAAGATCTGCAAGACATCATCAATCAATTCGGCGGTAAGATGAAGCAGACTTACGGCGTACCTGTAGAAGAGATTCAACGTGGTATCAAGAGTGGGGTTCGAAAAATCAATGTAGACACCGACTGCCGAATGGCAATCACGGGAGCAATCAGAAAGGTTCTCACTGAAGACCCCTCCGCATTTGATCCCCGGGCATACCTGAAGCCAGCCCGAGCAGCAATGAAAGAAGTTTGCATCGCAAGAATGACTGCGTTTGGCCAAGCTGGCAACGGTGCAAAACTTCGACAACAAATCGGTTAAGCTGCTCGCAAGGATTCGCAACACCGCTGCACGCGATTGTTATATCAATCACTGCCCCTTTGCGTCACGTGACGATGCAAAGGGGTTTTTTATTCGATGCTTTCCGACCAATGAGCGTCCGAATGAGTTGTTATCAGAAACTACCTACATTGATTGATTACTTACGGAACCGAGTGATCGATCAAGACCAACGACCTGCTCTCGTTGGCAATACACATCATCGGGAGAACGTGTCGCTGAACTGGCTTGAACTGGGTCGGGTCGTGAGTTCGATGTCTGCATGGATAGCGTCAAATCCACGAATAGAAAAACGAGAGACCAATTGCGTTGGCTATCGATGCGAAAATTCAATTGGATCGGTTGTGACTGCTCTGGCCTGCATGAATCTTGGCTTAATTGAGTTTCCATTTGACCATCGCCTCGGTGATGCAGAAATCAAAAAACGTTGGGACCCTATCGGCGGACTATGGCTAACATCAGACATCATTGAAAAACAGATTCACTGCGAATCCGGAATCCCTGACCTATCAAGTTTGCTGCGAGACAGAAAACATTCTGCGGACTCGCCGGCGCTCGTGCTTTGGACCAGCGGCACAACGGGTAAACCCAAGGGTGTGACTTTGTCCGGCAATAATCTTTTAGGTAACGCACTAGCCAAACTCAAAGCCGCACCCCAAGACCTAGATGACCGCCGTCTTTGCGTTTTACCACTCTGCCACGGCTATGCTCGCACCTGTGATTTGGGAACATGGTTAATCAGCGGATGCACACTCGTGGTGTCGCTGGGCTATCAGGGTATTCAGAAATATGCCCCTCGCGTTCGTCCAACATTGATGAATCTGGTGCCTAGTCTCGCGTCACGTCTGCTGAAAGAGTGCAATATTGACGGACTTCAAGAACTCAAGCTACTCGGATGTGGTGGAGCCGCTTTGTCACGCGACGACTATCTGCAATGGTCGATGAATCGCGGAGTTACCGTCATCCAGGGTTATGGATTAACTGAGACGGCACCGGTCATTTGCAGCGCCACTCCCCAGAAGAACGCGTGTGGGTTGGTTGGTGATTTTGTCGAAGGATGGGAGCACAAAATCGTATCCAAGCAACTTTATGTCCGTGGTCCACATGTGATGCTCGGCTACTGGAACGACCCCGAGGCAACAAACGCAAAAATTGATTCTGAAGGCTGGCTTGCAACTGGGGACGAAGTTGAAATTGACCCAGCGACAAATCAAATCAAGGTTCTTGGACGAGTAGACGAAGTCATCGTCCTGGACAACGCAGTAAAAATCCATCCTCGGACGATCGAACAAATTGTTGACACGATTGAAGGAATTAGCCGCTCAATCTTAATTTATCAAAGGTCTCTCCAATTATGGATCGACCTTCAAGATCAGCAAACGACCATTATTGACCACCAGGAATTGATCCGGGAACAAGTCGCAGCCGTTGTGGGCACCAATATTGGTGGACACCCTTATGCGGTCCACTTTTTTTCTCATCGACTTGAAGGCAATGAAATTACCTCCAAGGGCACCACGCGCCGTGCTCAAATCATCAAAAATCGATTTGAAACCTAGGCCGGGTCGTAAGCTGCGGTACCTAAGCCCCGCCCTCTGGGGATGAACTTGCACATCAAAATCCCCAAGCCGTACAGGAACACGAGAGGTACGGCCATCGCAAACATACTGGTGACGTCAGCGGGAGTCAAAATCATCGAGACGAGAAAAATCACCAAAACAGCGAGCCGCCAACTGGATACATAAGCCTCAGTCTCGAACAAGCCAATCCGCTGCAAAAACAACATGACAAGCGGCAACTGAAAGGCGATTCCGAAACCTAGAGGTAGAAGCAATACGAAGTTGACGTAATAGGTTAAACGTGGCTCGATAGCGACATCCAAACTACCATTAAAAGCAAGTAGGAACGTCAAGACGTAGTTAAGCACGACAAAAAACGCTAAGACTACACCCGAAGAAAAAAGCAATACGCTAAGTGGCAGGTAGATATAAACATACCGTCGTTCGTGAGCGTGCAAGCCAGAGGCAATAAAGCTCCATAGATGATAAAAGATCATTGGCGATGCTAATACCGCACCCACAATCAAACCGGCTTTCACCCAGATCATGAACGGTTCTTCCATCTTCAAAGAACTCAAGCCGGTCTTATTCTGCCGCAACTGAACCTTTGGTTTTAAAACACTGGGGTCGGGAAGCGATTGCAACAACTTTGCCATCTCAACCGGCTTGATTGATCCCTGTGTGAAATTCAACTTCTCGAGAATTGAATCAGCCTCTGGATTTCGGTCTTCCGAAGCACTGTCCGTTTCAACCTTCGGTTGGCTTTTTTCCTTGCTGTTAGCTTCCGAAAGATTCGAATCCACTCCAGATTTGACAGTGGCTTCAACCGTACCTGCCGCAGACGCTGGATCATTCACATTGCTAGAGAGAACTAGCGAGTCCATGGTTAAGGTTTGATATTCGTCTGGTACGTCATAAATGATTTCCCAAACCAAGGCGTTCGTCGCCAAGAATTCTTTGAGGGGAGCATTTGCGGGATCCATTGGATCGTAACCAAGTCGAAAGAGGTCACGATCTGCCATGTATTCGCGAATCGCGGTCTGAAGTGGCGACTGAACGAATAGCACCACCCGGTCGGCGAACAGCAATCCGATCACCAATCCGGCGGCCAACCACAAAACGGCCCGAACCAAACTGTGACGAAGTTCATCGAGATGCTCCCGGAAGGTCATCGTCGAGTTTTCAAACAGGTCATCTTTTGGCTGAGCCAATCGGTCCACTGGATACCCTCAAAACATCTAATTGAGATCGCTAGTCACAAACGGTGCTATGTCACTTGACTCTGAAAAGCTTGCTTCCGAGTAAGCACATCCAAACCTCGACACTCTCTTTTTGTTGTCGGCCCACCGTTGGCGTCACGTCCACGAACCTCTGACACTTGAATAAAAAACTGATTCACAGGATACCGTGGTGGGGGCTTCTCCGATTATTCCAACGCAAAATGCAATGGGCGGAACCAATTGCTTAATGATCCGATATTGATTTTTTGCGAGAAAAGGAGATCCACAAGATAATTCGAAGACTTGGAATTGCCTACAGTGTACTTAAACGCTTCGATTTCGCAGTGAAGAGATCGCTCGATAGTGCAAAATGAAGACGGTCGATACCCTTCGCCGAAAAACCACTACACTCAACTGAGAATCCCTAACGACGAATCCCAGAAGACGACACCATGCAGGCCTACCCGCTCGAATTTGAACCCCTTCTCAAGCAAACGATCTGGGGCGGAAGACGACTGGAGACGAAGCTCAACAAAAAACTTGGTTCTGCCGAGGATTACGCCGAGAGCTGGGAAATCGTTGACCATGGAGCCGACCAAAGCGTCGTCTGTAATGGAGAGCTTGGGGGACAGACGCTCAAGCAGATCATTACAGCCGACAAAACCTTCATATTCGGTGTAAATCAACAGCCCACAGATTTCCCGCTATTGCTGAAATATTTGGACTGTAATCGAGTCTTATCCGTTCAGGTTCATCCGGATGACTCGTACGCACTTCGAATGGTACCGCCAGACCTCGGAAAGACAGAAGCTTGGTACATCGTTGAAAGTGAACCTGAGAGCTTGGTATACGCTGGCCTAAAGAGCGGTGTGACTAAACGGGATCTTGTAGAAGCTCTTGAAAATGGCGAAGCAGAGAAAGTCCTCCACGCCTTTCACCCTGATGCGGGAGATGTCATTTACATTCCTGCCGGGACAGTTCATGCGCTTGGGGCAGGTTTATTGGTTGCTGAAATTCAACAATCCAGCGACACGACATTCCGACTCTATGATTGGAACCGAGTCGACGGGGAGGGAAATTCCCGTGAATTACATATTCAAAAAAGCTTAGAAGTTACGGACTTCAATCGAGGCCCCATCATTCCGCGATCCGCTAAAAAAGACTTCTCGGATTGGCAACAAATGGTTCGCTGTGACAAGTTTGTTTTAAATCTCCTGACCGCAGGCGAAGAACAGGTTGGAGGTGACGACCGATTTCATCTCCTAAGTGTTCCCAAGGGCGCGGCAACCCTTCGATATGATGGGCAAGAACATCACCTACCTACTGGACAATCAGTGTTGCTACCCGCTGCGATGCAAAAAGTCAGCGTTTGCCTTACTCCGGGAAGCGTCTTAATGGAGATGCACCCTCCCTCCTAGCGATTGAGCTTGGGTGATCTTCGAGAGCTAGGATTATCGGTAAAGCCAGGGGCGTTATTTTTCGAATCACCACTTCGTGATGCATTCCGAAACGATGAATCGGATGAGCACAACGTGATGATTGGAGGTTGAAATGAACGATCGATTTTTAATAATCGCGGGGTGAATTGCTGAATCCGTCGATTAAATCTGATGAGAATCATTAGTGGATAACTGAATAGCAACTAGATTCGTCTTGGCAAACGAACAGGTAAATCGATAACCTTTGCAAGACTATCCCGTTCCCCGTCAAAGCAGCATCACATGACGAGTTTTACTCCGAGATTACTGCTAATCACAGCCTCTCTAGTACCTTTCTTGATCACGGGTTGCCGAGGCACGCAATTGCTACCGCCGGCAGGACCAATGAATCAACAACAAGCCGACGCTGTGGTCCATGATCCGTTTCCGCAGAATGACATCGGTCCCTATGATGCTGCCTCACGCCCACCAAGCTACCAACAACCTCTACCAGAAGCGGTTCGCAATCGGATCGTTCCCGACCAAATGCCTTGGCTGGGGCGTTAACTTTAGTGGGTTGTATTTCTGATATTGGGCTTTCTCATCTCGTAAACGGGTGAGCGAATCATCGGCTAGCTCCCATTTTCTGAATCGGTTCTCTCTGCAGGCGTTAGCGACCTCCACAACTCAGAACCCCAAACCTGAAGCAGAAACAGCTAGCCATTCAGTCGCGAATCCATTGGCCAGCAGACGTGGATTTTCGAAAGATCAGGGAAGTGACGTCTGCCGCTGGAAACCAATCGCTAGTATTCTGTAGAGACATTCTGTCGCTTCCGGTACAGCTGAGACCACTATGGCACCTAAGTCCGCGTCCAAACGCACAAGCAACCGCATTAAACGCCAAGCAGCCAGCGAGCATCCCATTCGATTACAGCGATTACTTGCATCTGCAGGCTTTGGCAGTCGACGGCAATGCGAAGACCTAATTGAAACGGGACGAGTCGAGATCGATGGTTCAATCGTGACCCAATTAGGCTCAGTCGTTGACCCGAAAACGCAGAAGGTGAAAGTCGACGGAGTTTTATTAAAGAAACAAAAGCTAGTCTATTACGCCGTGAATAAGCCTGTCGGTTTCGTGACGACGAACCGAGATCCACAAGGTCGCCCCCGAGTCATTGATCTTGTTCCTCCGAGTGAACGAGTATTCCCAGTGGGCCGCCTCGATCGATCGAGTGAAGGACTGCTACTATTGACCAACGACGGTGAGCTTTCACAAAAACTCACCCACCCAAAGTTTGGGGTGCGGAAAGTTTACCGAGTTACGGTCGCTGGGAAGGTTGATTTCGAGTCAATGAAAAAGATGCGACAAGGCATCTACATTGCCGAGGGCTTCGTAAAAGTTGAAGGTGCAAAACTTTTAAAAACCCGCAGCCGTGCAACCGAAATGGAGATCATTCTTCGCGAAGGAAAGAATCGGGAAATCCGGCGGATCCTCGCAAGATTGGGGCACAAAGTGCAAACCCTCAGGAGAATCGCGGTTGGTCCCTTGAAACTAGGAGATCTGCCGCAAGGAGCCTATCGGCTCCTCAGTACACAAGAAGTGGATAAGCTGTGGAGATCCGTCGAGATCGCTGAACAGACCGCCGCAGACTCGCCAATGAAAAAAAGTGTGGGAGCAAAGAAGCGAGGAAGCAAGATCACAGCGAGAGGGCAGGGCGGTGGTCGCAAGAAAACCGGGCCATCAAAAAGCGGTGGTACAAAACGATTAGCCAACCCGAGAGGAACTCGCTCGACCTTCCTACTTGGCGCAAAGGAATCGAACCCAGTAGGCACCGTGATTGGCGGAGATTCCGACAATCGCGAACGACGTCAATCAAAAGATCAAAATCGCAAAAACCGTTCATCCGATGAAACGCGTTCCAGCAAACGAGCAACCAATCATCAGAATAAATCGAGCCGCGGAAAAAGTAGTCGTAGTGGGACTCCCAAAGGCTCAACCAAACGCACCCCGAAGCAACGACGTAAATCTTGATGTCAAAATTACACGCAGATTATTACGCTGATTCGATGCATCAAGTCGAATCTCCACTAGTACGTAACGAAAAGATTGCCGAAGACACTTTCCTGCTTCGCGTGGATGCTCCTGAGATCGCTTCACAAGTCGTTCCTGGCCAATTCGTCATGATTCGGCTGAGCCACACCGATGCTCCACTCATTGGTAGGGCGCTGGCGGTTTACGACGTTATCAATGAGGAATCCGGAAAACCAAAATGGATTGACTTGGTTTATCTTCGTAAGGGAGCCATGACATCTGCGTTGGCAAGTCTTCCGCTCCAAACCAAAGTTACCGTTTGGGGACCACTAGGTAATGGCTTTTCGAACCGTGAGTGCGACCACCTGGTCATGGTGGCAGGAGGTATTGGACAAACCCCGATGCTGTTGCTTGGCCGCGAAGCGCTCGGGTCACAAACATTTGGCTCACCAAATCGCAAGAACGGTTGGAGCGATCAAGTCACGTTGATTTATGGCGCTAGACGCAAAGGGCTTCTTGCGGGGGTATCTGATTTTACCGATGCAGGCTTTGACGTTCACCTGTGCACCGATGACGGATCAGAAGGGGAACAAAAACTAGTGCCCGAGGTTCTGGCCGAGAAATTAAGTGCAATGGCCAGCGAAGTTCGCGTGAGAGTTGTCACTTGCGGCCCAGAGATCATGATGGAAAAAGTCGCAGAGATTTGCGAGTCAGCTAATGTCGACTGTCAGGTATCGATGGAAACACCAATGGCGTGTGGTATCGGCATCTGCTTCTCATGCGTGGCAAAAGTCAAACAAGATGGGCCAGAGCAATGGGATTACAAACGCACCTGCGTTGAGGGCCCCATCTTCGATTCAGAAAAGATTTGCTGGTGATCGAACCACAAACTGATATTACCGCAAAACTCGTTTCTCAAAAAATGGATTCAGAGCAGAGAGATGGTCAGTCACTGCCGTTCGACCTTCACTCGCGATTAAGAACCAGCTCCATTTTGAACTGTGCGTGTCTACCGGAAAAAAGAACCGCTGGTAGTGGGTGTTGAAGTACTCGTTGGATAAGACACGCGTGAAGCAGTACTACCCGGAGAATACCCGGCTGGCGATTCAGAAACCGGTTCCGTTGGCGGGAGAATCTGATCCGTGGTAGACGACGCAAAATCACTCGACCGACTTGCAGTTGTGTAATCCACGATTGAGGAATTTGCTGCGGCGACTTCACTAGTCGGACCGCTGGTACTGCTTGAAGATGGTTCAATCCTAGCAAACGATGGAGAGTCAGTAGGAAGCGTAAACCCAGTCGTCGTGTTACCCGCCATTACAGGGTCGCTCGCCGTCACTGTAGAAGGTGGTGTAAAACCGTTGGTGAGATTACTGGATCCTACCTGAGCGACGCTGCTAGCAGTCGGAAGCACCATTGTTGATTCCGACTCAAACGAAGAACCTGCGGTGGCTGGTTTAGGTGTGAAAGCTCTGTCACCAAAAGCATACGCTTCGCCCCCGGAAGTGCTCTGCTGACCGCGATAAGAATCACTCGCCATCGAGCCCTGCTCGGGTGATGCAAAGCCATTTGCACGAGCTGCAGCTAGATTGGTGACGGTGGAGTCAGTGCTCGCAACGTGCTGGAATGATGTGTCCGAAGCTGTATTGGTAAATTGCGGAGTGATTAAATCGCCGTCATCGATCTCCAAATCGGGCAAATTGGTACCGCCCGCAACCGATGCGATACTCTGAGGCGTTGCATTTGCGTTTGGCGGGGCAGGGTAGGTAACTGCCGGTCCGGCGTTAGCTAAAACTTCTGGTGAAGGTTCTTTATTCCAACCCAATAAGCTGGACCCCGGAAAACTGCGGCATCCGGTGAAAAGGAAACCAGTCACCAACAGCGTTAACGCAATAGGCAGTCTCGTTTGAACCGTTTTCTTATGCATCCTTGCAACCTTCACTGGAACACAGGTCTCACACGACCCGCCAACGAACTTTCAAACTAGGTTATTGAACCTAACTCCGCAGTGCCGACGCGAAAACATCGCCCGACGAACTCTAGTCTGGGACGTTAGATAAGGTCAGTAAGTCAAGTCAATGTCAGCTAGAAAAAAAGGAAGCTCCACTTCGAGTCGCCCATGAATCCCATCGCTGCTAGCAAAACACATTGGTTGTGAAATAAGCAATCAAGCCAACGGGCAGAACATGATTGTTAATAAAAAAAGCCACGACCTCCAATCGGTCGTGGCTGTTGCGTTACTTTTCCAGATCTTCACAGGCTAAATCGAGACAACTTCCATACTCGACCCCTGAGTGATTCCCGGGGCTGGTAGATCGCTGGAGCCCTGCAGGTACGAATCGATCGCTCGTGCTGCACCACGACCTTCGTTTATCGCCCAAACGACCAGACTCTGCCCCCGACGACAGTCACCCGCCGCAAACACACCTTCTAGGTTTGTCGCAAATCGTCCATGCTCGGCTTTAAAATTGCTTCGCTCGTCCACATCGACACCGAGTGCATCAACCAAGTACTGCTCAGGACCGACAAATCCCATCGAGAGAAGGATTAGTTGAGCCGGCCATTCTTTTTCTGATCCTGGCACCTCAGCCATTGCCCATCCACCATCATCTTTCCTTGTCCACTGAACTGTAACGGTTTTAATCCCTCTGACGTCGCCCGCATCATCAACGAGAAACTCTTTACTTAGCACCTGAAATTCTCGTGGGTCGCGACCATACTTTGCGGAACTCTCTTCGTGGCCGTAATCAACTCGAAAAATCCTAGGCCATTCCGGCCAAGGGTTGTCGTCTGCTCGATCCTGTGGAGGCTTGGGCAGGAGTTCAAAATTAACAAGACTTCGACAGCCGTGCCTCAGGCTAGTTGCGATGCAATCGGTACCGGTATCACCACCACCAATCACAATGACATCCTTACCCTCAGCACTAATAAATTGATCGCCAATCGTGTCCCCGTGAACCATTTGTTTGGTGTTTGCGGTCAAGAAATCCATTGCAAAATAAATCCCTTTCGCTTCCCGGTTTGCAATAGGAAGATCCCTTGGCTTCGTCGCTCCACACGCTAACAAAATTGCATCGTTCTCTTCATTTAACTGCTTCGGATCGACATTCTGTCCAACGTTGGCATCGGTCACAAAGGTGACTCCCTCTGTAGTCATTTTATCCACACGGCGCTGAACCGCTTCTTTGGACAGCTTCATATTTGGGATACCGTACTGCAGTAATCCACCCACACGGTTCGCTCGCTCGTAAACCGTGACTTGATGCCCCGCTTGATTCAGTTGGTCAGCCGCGGCAAGCCCAGAGGGGCCGCTCCCAACAACTGCAACTTTCTTACCGGTACGATGATTGGGTATTTTGGGCTTAATCCATCCCTCCGCCCAAGCGCGATCGACGATGGCATTTTCAATATTCTTAATGGTGACAGGTGGATTCGTAATCCCAAGCACGCAAGACCCTTCACAAGGAGCGGGACAAGTACGCCCTGTAAATTCAGGGAAATTATTGGTCTTGTGAAGCCGCTCAATCGCTTCTTTCCATCGATTGTTGTAGACCAAGTCATTCCACTCAGGAATGAGGTTATCAATCGGACAACCGGTGACTGATTGGCAAAAAGGCACACCGCAGTCCATACATCTCGCGCCCTGCTCGCGAAGATGCTGTTCTTTGGGCTCCGTATAAATTTCGTCGTAGTCGTTGATTCGAACGACAGGCAAACGCCATTCGACTTTTTTTCTTTCAAACTCTTTGAATCCAGTTGGCTTTCCCATGACTATCGTTCGTTTTATCGAGGGTTTGTGTACGTTTCTGAGTCGCACCCATCGAGGACGCGACGATTTGATTGCTAGAAGAGGGAGTGAAAGATCAAGCCTTCCCTGCCGCTTGGGAAGCGGCGGCTGATTCCAGAAGGACGCGTTTGTAGTCGACTGGCATGACTTTGACACATTGTTCTTTGAACTTTTTCCAGTCGGACAATGCTGCCGCAGCAACTTCACTTCCTGTGTATTGATGATGTTTCTCAATCATCCCGCGAACTTCATTTTCTTCTTCGACTGAATCAATGGCTTCGAGTTCAACCAATGCCAAGTTGCAGTTGAGATTGAAGTCGCCTTTTTGATCCCAGACATAGGCAATCCCGCCTGACATTCCTGCAGCAAAGTTCCTTCCGGTGGACCCAAGCACAATCACACGGCCGCCAGTCATATACTCGCAACCGTGATCGCCTACGCCCTCAACTACCGTCTTTGCACCGCTGTTGCGAACACAGAATCGCTCCGCTGCACGTCCTCGGAAATACGCTTCTCCCCCAGTCGCACCATAGAGGCAAACATTACCAATCAAAATGTTTTGCTCAGCGACAAACGAACTTTCCTTAGGCGGATAGACCATGACTCGTCCACCACTTAGTCCTTTGCCAACATAGTCATTCGCGTCTCCCTCTAGGCGAATGGTGATCCCATGGGACAAGAACGCACCCAAGCTTTGACCAGCTGAACCGGTGAGATTGATTTGAATCGTGTCCTCGGGAAGACCAGCTTGGCCGTAACGCTTCGCCACCTCATTACTAAGAATCGTTCCAACCGTTCGGTTGATATTGATGATGGGTGAGTCGATCACGACTGGAACCCCCGACTCCAATGCCGGCTGAGCCTGAACAAGAAGGGTAGTGATATCTAGCGACTTCTCCAGCCCATGATCTTGAGCCTGCGAACAAATGACTCCAACCCCTTCATGGGGCTTGTTCGCCGGCATCAATACGGAGGTTAGATCCAGTCCATCCGACTTCCAATGCTGGATCGCTTTATCCGTTTTCAATATGTCGCATCGCCCCACCATTTCATCAATGCTTCGGAAGCCTAATTTTGCCATCAGTCGGCGAGCTTCTTCCGCAACCATAAAGAGATAGTTCACAACATGCTCGGGCTTACCGCTAAACTTCTTTCGCAGCTCAGGGTCTTGCGTAGCGATTCCTACGGGACAGGTATTGAGATGACACTTACGCATCATGATGCAGCCCATCGTGATGAGGGGTGCAGTTGAAAAACCAAACTCCTCGGCTCCCAAAAGAGCTGCGATGACAACGTCTCTACCGGTCTTCAGTCCACCATCCGTTTGCAAGACAACGCGACTTCGAAGATCGTTCAGAACAAGCACTTGATGGGTTTCGGCAATCCCCAATTCCCATGGCAAACCTGCGTGCTTGATACTTGTAAGTGGCGATGCTCCCGTTCCTCCGGTATCACCAGAAATGAGGATATGATCCGCATGAGCTTTGGCAACGCCAGAAGCAATCACGCCGACCCCAACTTCACTAACCAGCTTTACACTAATCCGAGCCTGTCGATTCGCATTTTTCAGATCATGAATAAGCTGAGCGAGATCCTCAATTGAGTAAATATCATGGTGAGGCGGGGGACTGATCAATCCAACACCGGGAGTGCTATAGCGAATTCTCGCAATATTGTTATCAACCTTCTTTCCCGGTAACTCCCCACCTTCACCCGGCTTGGCTCCCTGCGAAACCTTGATCTGTATTTCATCGGCGTTCGTCAGATACTCAATCGTCACCCCAAAACGTCCGGAAGCAACTTGCTTGATGGCTGACCGTTTTGAGTCACCGTTTTCCATTGTTTGAAAACGAATCGGATCCTCGCCACCCTCGCCAGTATTACTCTTACCCCCGAGGCGATTCATCGCGATCGCGAGTGCCTCGTGCGATTCCGCACTGATACTGCCGAAACTCATCGCACCGGTACAAAAACGCTTGACGATTTCCTTGGCAGACTCAACTTCTTCGAGCGGAACTGCCGACACTTTCTGCTCATCAAACTCCAACACTCCTCTCAGTGTGCAACGATTACGACTGTCCTGATTGATGGTGTCCGAAAACCGCCAGTAAGCAGCCTCGTCATTACCACGTGCAGCTAGTTGAAGATTAGAAATTGATTCAGGCGACCATGCATGTTTTTCACCCTCCGCTCGCCAATGATATTCGCCGAGATTTGGCAGTTGTGGTAGTCGCTTGTCTTCATTCTCGGGGTAGCCGAGAAGATGACGACGCAAAGCCTCTTCGGCAACGACATCAAACGAAACGCCTTGAATACGACTTGCAGTTCCCACGAAGCATTGGTTGATAATCTCATCCCGCAAGCCGAGTGCCTCAAAAATCTGCGCACCTTTGTAACTCTGCAGTGTGCTGATCCCCATCTTTGCCATCACTTTTAGCATGCCCTTGGCAACACCTTTGCGATAAGCGGCGACGATCTTGTCATCGTTCATTCCCTCACTCATCAGACCGTCACGGCTTGCTTGCCATAGGGCTTCGAAAGCAAGATACGGATTGATGCCATCGGCTCCGTAGCCAATCAAAAGACAATGATGATGAACTTCGCGAGCCTCACCGGTTTCTACAAGCAAACCAATCCGTGTGCGTTTGGTTTGTTTCACCAAGTGATGGTGAACGGAACCCACTGCAAGGAGGGCGCTGACTGGAATCTTATCTTTGGAAATACCTCGATCGGAGAGAATAACAAGCTGAATTCCTTCATCAGCAGCAGCCTCAGCCTCGGATGAAATGCGATCCAGTGCGGTACGCAGTCCCGCCTTACCTTCGGAACGATCATAGGTGATATCGATCACTCGACTTGACCAACCTTGGTGGTCGATCTGCTTTAAGGATGCCATCTCCTCGTTCGTGAGGATTGGATGCTCGATCAATAATCGGTGGCAGTGCTCGGGTGCCGCATCAAGCAAATTGGCTTCGGGACCGATGTAACATTCCAACGACATGATGACTTCCTCACGAATCGAGTCGATTGCGGGATTCGTCACCTGAGCAAATAACTGTTTGAAGTAGTCGTAGATCATACGAGGCTTGTCACTAAGACAAGCCAAGGCACTGTCGTTGCCCATGGACCCAACGGGGTCTCGCAACTGCTCGACAAGTGGCCTCAACATAAAATTCATTGTTTCACTGGTGAAACCGAATGCCTGCATTCTCGCAAGCAGCGTTTCACTATTAAAACCGTGCGAGTCTTCCGCTGGTTTCAAATCAGCTAGGCGAATCCGTTGCTCTCTCAACCAATCTCCATATGGCATTTTCCGAGCAAAATCATCTTTCAGCTCCCCATCCGGAATCAATCTCCCCTCTTCGAAATCCACAAGGAACATTTTGCCAGGTTGCAGACGACCTTTCTCTTTAACGATTGATGGATCGACGGGCAGCACCCCGACCTCGCTCGCCATGATCACCCTATCATCGTGTGTGATGTAATATCGACTAGGACGCAATCCGTTACGATCGAGTGTCGCCCCAATGTAATGACCGTCTGTGAATGCAACCGACGCTGGTCCGTCCCAAGGCTCCATCAGACATGAGAAATACTCGTAGAACGCTCGCTTGTCCTCTGACATGGTATCGTGCTTTTGCCACGCTTCTGGAACCATCATCATGATTGCTTCTTGAAGCGTCCGACCGTTCATCAACAGAAACTCAAGGACGTTATCGAACGTTCCCGAATCACTACAGTGAGGCTCAACGACAGGAAACAACTTTGAGAGGTCATCTCCGAACAGCTCACTCGCTGCTGAACCCTCACGAGCTCTCATCCAGTTCTTGTTGCCGCGTAGCGTGTTTATTTCACCATTGTGACTCATAAAACGAAGAGGTTGAGCACGATCCCAACTCGGGAACGTATTGGTTGAGAAGCGGCTGTGCACCATCGCTAAATGGGTTTCAAAATCTTCATCCCTTAGATCCGAGTAGTAGGGCAACAACTGCGCGGGCGTCAGCATCCCTTTGTAGATAATCACCTTGGTGCTGAGAGAGCAGATGTAGAACATCAGGGCTTGTCGCAGTGTGTCACTGCCGCGCAGTAGATGACTCGCCTGCTTATGAATCATGTAAAGCTTTCGATCGAAAGCGTCGCCCTCCAATCCATCCGCCGCAGCGACGAAAAGTTGCTCAATGACGGGTTCGCTTTGTCGTGCTGTGGGTCCAACATCCGCAAGATCTGTCATCTGCGGAACTTTTCGCCATCCAAGCAGTGTCTGGCCCGCATCAGCAATTAATCGCTCGACTCCCTGCTTGCAATCAACACGCTCCGCTTCATCTTGGGGCAAGAAGACCAAGCCTGCTGCGAAACGCCCTGGTTCTGGTAAGTCAACACCTAAATCTTGCTTCGCAACTTTCCTCAGAAACTTGTGAGGCAAGCCACACATCATCCCTGATCCATCGCCGGTGTTGGGTTCGCAACCACAAGCACCACGATGATCCATGTTGATTAGAATCGTATCGGCATCCAGAACATTCTGATGCGATGGCTCACCTTTAATGTGTGCGATGAACCCTACGCCACAGGCATCTTTCTCGAGTTCAGGGTCGTAAAGGCCTTGAGCAGGGGGTAGGTGAAAGAGATCTTTCTTCATTGATTTAACCATCGTTTCGGACAGTGGTTGCCTGTAATTCATTCTCGTATCTAACGCTTCACGCCGTACGATTCAGAGACCTTCCCAACCATTGGGAACATTGGCTGAATCATCAGCATGCCGCTTACTAAGCGACTATCGAAGTTCCCAATGGGGCCTCGATCGATTCGCCATCGATGGCGGCCTTACCGCCACTACTCTTGATTCTTTTTCCCGTTTCAATCGGCCGCCCTAATAGCAGTGAACCGAATTCGCTCGCAGCTCGACTAAGTCGACCCGCCCTTCGAAAAATAATTCCGAGTGGTCGGGTGATTCGTAATTCTCGACACGCTACCACTCGGAGTGAGCCGTTCGCGGTTTCCCGACGCACAGCCGCCTCGGGTACGATACCGATCCCACGATTCGCCTGAATGGCACGAATCATTGAATCCGCATTGTCGAACTCCATCTTCACGTTGACCGAAATGCCTGCACGCGACAAACACTGGTCAATCTCACGACGCAACTTGAGTTCTCGATCAAATCCAATCATGTCGAGCGATTGAAGTTGTCGTAGGGCGACCTCGTTTTTACCCGCTAAGGGATGTTCGGACGAGCAAACCAGCCTCATGGGCTCTTGCTGCCATGGAACGCACTGCAGATGCTTCGTACTTTTTGGGTAGCTCACCAATCCCAAGTCGACTAGCCCTTCACTCACTAATTCAATCACGCGATCGTTGGCACCAAACTCTGTTTTTACGTCAACCTCAGGATGGAGCTTGGCAAACGCTTCGGAAGCTTCCGGCATGTAACTCAAGCCGACCGAAACAATCGTCCCAACTTTGATCTGACCACTGAGCCGTTCACCTGTCTGGCGTACCTCACGTTGCAATCGCTCGTGGCTCCTGAGAATCGCACGCACGCCCGACAAGTACCGCTTTCCAGCAGCGGTTAGCACCAGAGGACGCTTTGAACGGTTAATCAGCTGAACACCTACGCTTTCTTCTAGATGCTGTATCGCCTGACTTACTGCACTCTGTGTTAACTGATGCACAGCCGCAGCTTGCGAGAAGCTACGTCGATCGGCAATCGTGCAGAACAGTTCCAGCGTCCGGAAATTCACTAGATATCCATTAGAAATTTTAATAGTTGCGATCCGCTGCAAAAAAACAGCTAATGAAAGGTAAGGATTGTTTCCTGAATCGTCAAGCCTCTGAATGGATGATTTGAAACAACCACATTTGTGCGACGATGACCGTGAGCCGATCTTGGACACTTAAAAGCTCACAAGGCCCCAAAAGAGCCCCGATAGAAGACACAAGAAGCATCGCAGATCCGATCGGATGACCCGTCCGGCTACCAGACCAGAGAAAGCGAGCACCCTCTGCCGGGTGGCTAATCGTGCAAATCTCGTATTTCCAAGTGCTGCAAAGCTGCACGAAGAAAGACAGAGTTCAACGGGGAAAAGCGGAAATTCCCGTTTAGCCTACAGCCAGACTACATGAACTCCATTCAATCGCGTCGAGACAATTCCTTGACCGATTCGACGAGTGCAATCGCGTGATCCACGGGGGTTTCCTTATGGATGCCATGCCCAAGATTAAAAATATGCCCGTCCCGCCCCGCCACTGAAGCAAGTAATTGACTTACTTCCTCACGGATCACCTCGGGGTCAGCTAATAAAATCGCCGGATCAAGATTCCCTTGAACCGAAACGTCATGGCCAATTCGTTTCCAAGCCACATCAAGCGGGATGCGCCAATCCACCCCAACAACGGTTCGGCGATCCATTTTTAAAAGCGGAAGAAGCTCAGGATTACCGGTCGCGAAATTGATTACCGGAACCCCGGGGGTAATTCCAGCAATGATTTGCTTCATCCAAGGCAGCACGAAACGAACATAGTCACTCGACGATAAGCATCCGGCCCAACTGTCGAATAGCTGGACACACTGCGCACCTGCAGCGATCTGGAAATTCAGATAAGAAGTGATGGCAAATGAGAGCTTTTCCATTAGCACTTCCCAAGAACCGTCATTCGAACGCATGAGTCTCTTGGTGTGCAAATAGGTTCGACTACCACCACCCTCGATCGCATAACTTGCGAGAGTAAATGGAGATCCAGCAAAACCGATCACAGGAATTCCGTCCGGTAAATCCTGTCGTGTTTGGCGCACGGTCTCGTAGACAAAATCCAGCTCCTGAGGCTCCTGCAACTCCCTGACTTGGTTTACACCTTGTCGATCTCGAACGGGATTATGGATAACCGGACCATCACCGGCTGCAAACTCCAGATCGAAACCTAGTGGGACAAGAATAGGCAGCAAATCCGAGAAGATAATCGCGGCGTCCACGCCTAGTCGATCGACTGCCGTACACATCACTTCACTGCACAGCTGCGGATTGTGGCAAAGCTCTAGAAACGAGTGCTTTGCTCGAACCTCGCGATATTCCTGCATGTAACGACCCGCCTGTCTCATGAGCCAAACAGGAGTTCGTTCGGTTTTTTCACCTCGACAGGCTCGAATGAATAAACTGTCGTCTGATGGATGTTTCATGGGTTGGGATTGTGGGATCATGAGTTGCCAACGTCGTTTTGATCCGATCAGGGGAACTCCAGTTTCCGCGGTCTCAACGACAAGATGTCCCATCTTCGGGTGCGAGGGTTCTAGATCAACATGAATCTCACATTCTTCCAGCATTTGTGAGGTTGTAGGTCCGATTGAAGCGATCACCGTACCCCGTAACCCCTCTCGAAGTTTTTCAACGAAGTCTATTTTCTCGGCCATTCGGAGCATATTGACCACCTGGTGGGCACTGGTAACGAGCAATAAATCGCGTTCGCCGGCAGCAATCGCTCGCACGTTCTCTTCCAAAGGCCCCGAGTCAACGGGGAAATCCCAACCATAAACTTGGACTGGCTCCACGGTGGCCCCTCGCGCCTCCAGTCCCGCGATTAAAGACTTGTTGCTAACTCCATATTCCTGCAATCCTACGACTTGGTTTGCGATCGGAACCTCAGAGTCAATCGTCTGCAACAATTCTCGCCACGTGTTTGGTTCTGGAACTCGGTGGGAAGGTGTCAGCCCAAATTCTCTCATCACTGCTGCGGGCTTGGGTCCACGACAGACGGTGATCACATCAGAAAGCGAGTCAAGGAACCGCTGCTTATCAAGGTGTGGTTCAATCGCTTTTAATAAGTATCGAAAACCGACCCCAGTGGTCAGCACGACGACGCTCACCTGTCCGGTGATCAGTCGGTAAGCAAAGTCAATTGCAGATCGATTTGGTTCAATCGGTACTTCGCGCATCGATGGGCTGACATATGCCACGCCTTCATACTTCTCAATCAATCGTTGCATATCGGCCGCACGACGACTCTCCAACGCCGCGACCCGAAAACCTTGAAAACTGATAGTTTTAGATACCATGATCGATCACCAAAATGTGGAAAGTTTGCACCGCAAAGCGTTCTTGGATTGTGAAACAAACAAGCAAAGTTAGGATATCCGAAGTGTTCGCTGGCTGTTGTTTGAGATTCCACTGGAACTTGAGATTGCCATGCCCCAATCCATCAACCCCAAGACCCTCGCAAACACCACCCAGCGAAACCCACCCAGCGCGACCACGACCAATGCAATTGGTGAAGAGCGGTAACCGGTAACGGTGAAATCATCGATCGTTTACCGTGTGTTGACGATGCTCGTGGCGCTAATCGTGCAAGAGTTTATATCTCCAAGCAAAACCTCAACATGCCCAGAAGTTCCTTACGCCGTCCGGGACAAGACCTTGATCTATCCCGGCATCTAATCGACACCGACAATCTTCCAGAAACGTTATCCAGCGGTAGCTTGTTTGGTAATCATCTCCCACTTGAATTGGAAATAGGATCGGGAAAAGGACTGTTTATTGACAACGCAGCATCGATGAACCCGAACCACAACTATCTTGGTATCGAAATCATTGCCAAGTATGCAAAACACTCTGCTGCCAAACTGGCTCGGCGACAATCCACCAATGCGATGATGATCAGCGGTAACGCTGAACCTCTACTGGCGAATTTGGTATCGGCAGAAAGCCTAGAAGCAGTGCACGTATACTTTCCCGACCCTTGGTGGAAAAAAAGACATCGAAAAAGACGAGTTCTCAATGAGTCAAGCATTCTCAACCTAACTCGTTGCTTGCGTCCAGGAGGCCGCTTTCATTTCTGGACCGATGTCCTTGACTACTTTGAGAACACGGTTGAATTGATCGCTGAAATTTCTCCGATACTCGGAGTTCCGATACCTGAGGATAAGATCCCCGCAACCCACGATCTTGATTATCGAACGCATTTTGAACGTAGAAGTCGTCAAAACTTGATTCCGGTTTATCGCGTGCGTTACGAAAAAAGAGATCGCTAGAGAAGTTCGATGAGGTTTATGCGTTTTTATTCTGGAAGAGGTGCAACGAATACCTCTTGGACCTCACTTTCGGCCGCCTCCACATCGCCACTCGACATGGGGGATTTCAGTTGAATCTCAGAAGGATCAAACGGACTTCCTAGAGGCTTTGGCACCGACCTTGCGGCTCCTGATTTTTTTACCGGAGTCAAATATCGTCCAACCTGATGCGAACTCCGCTTTGCCCCCGGTTCCCACTCGCCTTCCGCGAGCGCCACGTGGTTATACGCTAACAGCGACCCTTTCTCGCGATGGAAATTACGAATGGCAAGATTGTAGTCCGACAAAGAGCGATAAAAATCATTCGCACTATTCACAACTTGACGCTGCGCCTGCAGTAAGAAATTAATCGAATCGCTTCCTTGCTCATACCGAATCCGCAAAACATCCACCTGATTCAAGTCAGACTGCAAACGGTTGTAGTTCGTTTCCATTAGCTCGTGGCGTGTCTCTAAATCGCGAGCCGCGTTCGATAGCAGATGACTGATCTGATACTCCGTTTGATCCAAAACGGCGACCTCTCTTCTCAAATTCAGCTTGGCATGCGCCACTGCTGAACCTGCTGCGCGGAAACCTACCGGGTAGCTCAACTCGATTCCGGCTTGCCATTCCTGATAATTTCCATCGAGCAGGTTTTCGTAAAATCCAGGGACGAGGTGATCGCCAATCCCTTGGTATCGATACTGACCAAGAAAATCTAACCGTGGGCGATAGTTCATCTTCGCAGCAGTGAGTTCAAGCTCACGTCGCTGTACCTGGAACTTTTGTTGACGTATCTCGACGCGTCGACCAAGGGCCTGAGATAAAGCGCTCTCCCAGTCGAAGATCACCCTAGCGTCGGTTAGTTGAGTTGTCGGCTTGATCAAAGATCCATCCGTCGCAGGCAGGCCGACCAAGTATCTCAGTTGTTGCTCAGATTCATACAATCCCCCCTGACCTGCCAATGCCGTTTTGACCTGCGCGTCGAATTGGTAATACTGCGATCGAGCCTGAGCCTCGTCGTCGGCGCGCCCCGTACCAACCTCAAGTCTCGCTTTTTGAATTTGCCATGTCTGAAGTGCTGCCTCTCGAGCTTTCACGATGGTGTCAAGCAACCGGTAAGCGGTTACCAGATTCCAATAGGCTTGCTCCACGTCGGAAACCATCTGGATCACACCGGTTTCAAAGTCTGCGAGCGAAACATCCTCATTGATCCGAGCAATAAGCACACCGTTGTATTGCCCAACTCTCGAATTAGGTCCCGCAATACGATTGAACTGTGTTCCAGCACCTTGCATAAGAGGTTGACGCCACTCTGCTTCAAGCCATCCTGTGAATGCGCTCGGGAAAAGCCGGAAGTCAAAATTAT
>JADHOA010000196.1 GCA_016779185.1 Rubripirellula sp. | reverse complement strand
AGAACCACAGACAGAGCGAGCACGATGCTCCTTCTGGGATCCGACGGCTGTTTTGATCGATTTGACATACTCTGAGCAAAATGAAAAAACTCGACCCGGTATTATTTCAGGTCGCTTTATTGAATTCAGCTTGTCTGCTGGTAAGGCGATTGATTCAACTAGCTTGGTCAGCAGGACCGCAGTGTACCACAACACATCCCTCAAGCGAAAAAGCGTCAAGGCTCACCGACAAAAAGCGTTCGCGGACAAAAGACGTCATCAAAATATCGCTCGACAGTTAGCGTCAAGCGGCTTCGTTACCATCGACCTCGCATCATGCGACTTGATGAACCTCCCCACCACTGTCAAGATGCTGGCTCCTTGATATTCACTGCGGTGCAAAAACCAATGCCTAACCGGCCACCGCTCCCTTAAGACCAACAACAAGATGTCGTAGCTTCACGGAAGTAGCGATTCTGTTTTTGGAGCGATTTTCTCGAGCAATAGATAGCGAATCAATGCGATTACTTTGTTTTAGCGACTTACATCGGGATGTGATCGCAGCCGAAAAATTGGTTGACCGTGCTCGAGAGGCCGACTTTGTCATCGGCGCCGGAGATTTTGCGACCCGCCGTATCGGAGTGGCTGACACCATTGATGTGCTCAAACAGATTCAAACCCCTGTCGTATTAGTTCCAGGTAATGGTGAATCCTTCGACGAACTACACGATGCCTGCAAAGACTGGCAGCAAGCGAGGGTTCTTCACGGAACCGGTTGTGAAATCAATGGACAAAGCTTTTGGGGCGTCGGTGGTGGTATTCCGGTGACCCCTTTTGGCGACTGGAGTTATGACTTTGACGAGGAACAAGCCGAGAAAATGCTCGCGGACTGTCCAGTAGGTGCAATTCTTGTCGTTCACTCGCCTCCCATCGACACGGTTGATCACGACCAGAGTGGTCAGATCCGTGGTTCCCGAGCGATTCGCGACGCGGTTGAGCGTCTCTCACCAGCCGCTGTCATTTGTGGCCATATTCATAGCGACTGGGAAAAATCAGTCATTTTGGGAACCACCATCATTCAAAATGCGGGGCCAAAAGGCGTGATGGTTGAGCTTGATTTCCCGCCTCACTGATTTTCCTTGAAGAGATACTGCTGAAAAAACTTCTTGTCGCAGTGCCACCAGCTCGAGAATTTTTTGGGCATCGCATCCGAAAAGATCAGACTATTTCCAAATCCGCGTCTTGGCATCGACGTGCGTTCCCCTCGCATGAACCGCTGAGCGGTCGGATTGTCCGTGTTGGTCTCCTCAAATCAGCGGCTAGCGGTCCCCGGTTGGGCTCGATTCTGCCCCACGGTATTGACGGAACGCAAAGATAGGTCGGGAGAGCATTTTTCCAGAAGCTTGGAGCGATTGGATTGAGCGGCTAAGAATTAGGTCGTCAAAGCAGCCCACCAATCGCAGAAGAGTCCATAGCGTGATATGATCTCTCGATCGTCGATTTCCCTACTATCTGAATTTTGAGGCATGAATGAGTAACGCGGAAACCTCCGTGAGCCCCGAAGTGGCCCAGCGAGCTGCCGATGCAAAGGATCGGCTGAATGAACACACACTCAAGACGGTGCATTGGCATTTCAGCGATGAGACGGGAAGTCCGTTTTGGTTGCAGAAGAAATCAGAGCTCAATTTCGATCCGCTTAAGGATGTCAAGGGATTCGATGACCTGAAGAAGTTTCCCCACTTCGAAGATGAGTGGCTTCGTGGTGGACCTGTCAATCGTTGGGTTCCGAAGGGCCATGCGGGCAAGCCTACCTACGTCTTCGAGACGGGTGGAACAACTGGAATCCCGAAAAGCCGTGTCGTGCTGGAAGATCATTGGAAAGACTACGAGCTTTTCAGCGACACGCTTCCCGATGAATACTTCCCCAGAAATTCGAACTGGTTGATGCTGGGTCCCAGCGGCCCTCGAAGACTTCGTCTCGCTGTTGAACATTTGGCTCAGCACCGAGGTGGAATCTGCTTCTGTATCGACTTGGATCCTCGCTGGGTCGTCAAGTTGATTAAGAAAGGGTGGATGGAGCATCTTGAGGAGTACAAGAAGCACTGCATTGATCAAGCAGTCACCGTTCTGACGGCCGGTCACGATATCAAATGCATGTTCGCAACTCCCAAGCTTCTCGAGTCGTTGGGTGAAGCTCTCGAAGAAAAAGGCACAAGCCTTCCTGAAGTCGGAATCACCGGTATCTTCTCGGGAGGAACCGAATTTACACCTCAGTGGACAAAATTCTGCGTCGAAGAACTTCTAGGTGGCAGTCCCGAAGAAGGTGGTGTCTACATGACCCCGACCTATGGGAACACCCTGATGGGACTCGCCTGCAGCAAACCAGTTACCGCTGCTGACGGCTACAAAATCTCTTATTACGCTCCTCAGCCACGTGCAGTCACCGAAGTCGTTAGCTTCGATGACTATGATCAAGTGGTTGGATACGGTGAAACGGGTCGAGTAAAACTTTACACGCTCACCGACGAGTTCTTTGTCCCTGGATTCATGGAACGGGACGAAGGAGAACGCGAAGCTCCCTTCAACACCTACCCTTGGGATGGGGTCAGCGGCGTTCGTCCATTCCATGAACTGGCGAGTGCTACGACGGTGGGTGTTTACTAGACACCCAGCATCAATTCCGACGGGGCGGTCTCGAATATTCACCGAGGCCGCTCCTATCGATACGCTGCTCCACATTGAGCGAAACCATTTTGATTTCACTTGGTGTACTAAGCGACTAGCCAATGACGATCACCGGCACGCACTTCGATGGTCCACCATTTTTGATGGCATTGATTGATTTTTGACGCTTCTGCTTCTGCCTTCCGCCCACCATTCACACCAACCTCTCGACGCACCAACACGATGATCACGCTTAGTCCATTACGCTGGGGAAAACCTTACGAATCGCTCGACTTCACCAACGTGGTTCACTTTGACACCGGAGAGCCGATCGCAAAGATCGGCAATGTTGGCGGAGGCATTGTTGGACGAGACATGCGTCTAGCACACAAAGCGCGTGAAGCTTTGCTACAACTCACCCCTGCCGACCTGATCGACAAGTGCAAGATCGCAGCAAAGCTCTTTGAAACGGGTACCCTCTCGGTTGGTGATAGCCAACAAACCGTGGATGATTTTGTTCATCAACAATCAGCGAGCACCGGTCTTCCGGAACACATGTGCCGTTCCAACATGCAGAAGAACAGTTTTGTTCTAAGCAATATGGATCAGATTCTCGACTGTCTGACACGCGGACTTGATCTCTCAATCCTCAGCCGAGGCTATGGCGAAGAGGGGAGGGGAGTTACCGTGAGCTTCCAGTCGCAAACACCGGTCCTCGGCGCGGTTCTGCCTAACAACTCTCCAGGTGTTCATACCCTTTGGCTTCCTGCTATTCCATTGCAGGTAGGGCTCGCACTCAAGCCGGGATCGCAAGAGCCTTGGACCCCTTATCGCATGGTCTCTGCCTTCATCGAAGCTGGTGTTCCTGCAGAAGCCTTTGGCCTCTACCCAGGTGGCCACGATGCAGGCGGTGCGATCATGACAAAAACTCCTCGCAGCATGATCTTTGGTAGCGCTCAAACGGTTGCTCAACACGCTGGCAATCCAAAGGTTCAAGCACATGGTCCAGGATTCTCAAAAATCTTGATTGCTGACGACGTAGTCGATCAGTGGGAAAGCTTTCTTGATGTCATGGTTGAAAGCGTCCTGAGTAATTCTGGCCGTAGCTGCATCAATTGCAGTGGGATTTGGGCCAGTCGCCACACCAAGGAAATTGCGCAGGCGATCGCTGAAAGAATCGGCCCGGTCGATGTCACGCCTCCGTCCGACCCAGAAGCCAAACTAGCGGCATTTACCGTGCCCGCGATGGCAACAGGTACCCATGCGATGGTTCAACAGGATCTCGCGGAATCGGGGGTTGAAGATATGACGGCAGCGTTCGGCGAAAAACTAATCGAGCGAGACCACTGTGCGTACCTCCGCCCGATGGTAGTGCACGCCGATTCTCCTGATCGACAAGTCGCGTCCAAGGAATATATGTTCCCGTTTGTCAGCGTTGTGCAGTGCCCCGAGAAAGATATGCTCAACCGGATCGGTCCAACACTTGTCGGCACCGTGCTGACTCGAAACGAGTCTTTGATTGAGGCGGCGGGTGCCTGCGTGGAGATCGACCGACTCAACATCGGCCCAATCGCGACCAATCGCTTGAATTGGTTGCAGCCCCACGAAGGAAACATCATCGACTTCCTGTTCAGGTCTCGAGCCTACCAAATTGCAGAAATTTCCTAGAAATAGCTGCAATTAGTCGCTCTAAAGAGTCCAACACATATGGCAAGCAGGTTCAAATCAGGGTTGCGATGAGCGTCGCCCTTTTGGGATCAATCCAATGTGGGAAGGTCTGAGGTAACTCCGTGTCTCCATTCCATCAGATCCTGCTTGGCCATGATTCTCGAAACTTGCTTTCGAATCCTGTCCATGACAGGGTGAATCTGCAAACTCTAGGAAGTGTTCGTTCAACAAGAGCCGACCATCGTGGACTGTTCCAACCCGCCTGATGAATCTCTGCCGGATCCGGCAGCGGATGGCGTGGGCGGTGGTTTCGCTGCGGACGCAGACAATGGGGGTCAGCAGAGTCACACTTTGAATCCCGGCGGTACGACAGACCCTCGCGGCACTACAGATTTCGTGCTTTCGGAAGCCAAAAACGACACTGGGAATGCGGGCGATTCGTCGGCGCCGAAGACAACCCAGCCAACGGGTCGGTGGGAGATCCCCGAAGATGGAATGGCGATGCAAGTGAATCATCACACTCCGCCGCCAACCAATCTGCCTCAGGGAACGGCTCCTAATCAATCGGATTCGAGGGAAATTTCGGCATTTGCCGCTCCGAAACACTCAGCATCAAAAAACTTTTGGGATGATCAGCGGTTACCCGCTGGCTTGGTTAGCACCATTGTGCACACCATCCTGTTGATTGTGTTGGCCTTACTAACACTGGAGAGATCGCCACGAGGCGATCGCGCATTCGTTGCTACCCGTGGTGAAGCGTCTTCAGAGATTCGCTTTGAATCGATCGACACCAATCAGAACGATGTCAATGATGAGAACCTGACGTCACTCGAAACGGTCCAGCTTGATCTAAGCAAAATCATGGTACCGGAGCGGGCGATTGTACCGGAACAACCAGGCAGTTCCGCATCCCTCAGCACACTTCCAAGCCTCAACTTAACACCACCGCAAGTTTCAATGACCGCGATGCGGTTGCAAGGAAAAGCCGGACTGGGAAAACGCACCCCCAAAGGCCGTCTCGAGATGGGCCAAAAGTATGGTGCAACCCAAGAGAGTGAGCGCGCGGTCGAATTGGCGCTCGCCTACCTCGCTGCCCATCAACGTAATGATGGCAGTTGGTCTTTCGACCTGAATCTCGCACCCTGTAACGGGCAGTGCAAGCACAGCAAACTCCCAAACTCAGGTAGCGCAACACCAGTGACGGGGGCAACTGGTCTTGCGTTACTCGCTTTCCTCGGAGCTGGACACACTCACCATCAAGCTGGACCCTACCAAGAAACCGTGCGTCGCGGGATCTACTACCTTCGCTCCATCGCGTCCGAGGTCGAAGCGGGATACGACTGGCAGCGTGGCAGCATGTATGGACACGGAATTGCGTTAATGGCTCTCGAAGAAGCGTTGTGTATGACGCGAGAAGGCAAGCAGTACGATTCCGATCTGCTTGATCTCGTTCAACAGGGTGCTGCATTCAGCTGCGTTGCTCAGCATGAGAACGGATCATGGGGTTACGTCCCTGGCCGACCGGGTGATGTAACGATTACAGGATGGCAAGTGCTATCGTTGATCGGCGCGCAAAAGGGTGGCGCAGCATTGCACACCAATACATTGCCTGACGCTAAAAGCTATCTGATGACGATGTGTGAAGGACGTAGCTTTTGGTTTGGTTACAACACGCCGGTGGGCGAACCAACAACAACAGCGATTGGCCTGACCTTAATGCTTTTTCTTGGACAATCGCCTTACGAAACCCCCTTCGCCAAGTCACTTGATCGTATTGCGCAAATGGGACCATCCCCCAATAACATCTACCACAACTATTACGCTTCGCTTGCTCTGCATCATTCTCGACACCCTCTCTGGGAAACCTGGAATAAGCAACTGAGAGATTATCTTGTGAAAGAACAAGAAACTCGAGGCCACATGACAGGTAGTTGGCACTTTGACGAAAAGTGGGGAAACGTGGGCGGACGACTCTATACCACCGCACTGTGTGCAATGACTCTTGAGGTCTATTACCGTTTTATGCCTCTTTATGCCGACGACGACTCATTCCCACTTTAGGATCCGTCGACAGATAAGTTCCGCACCATCGGAAAAGTAACAGCGATCCGTTACCCGATATCTCCGAGTTCTGCCGTTTCTCCTGCTGCAATGTCGGAAGCAAAACTCTCGATCAACGATGCTTGATTCGCACTGCGATCCAACTCGCGGAGAGCTCGCAAGGATCGATCGAGTCGTATGGAGGTTACCGGTAATGTCCTGCCTTGAAACACTTGGATACGCAATTGTTGCCGGTAATGTTGAACCGAAATTGAGAAAAGATCGCGTAACATCGAGCGACGCTTCGAAGCATCCTTACCGACTTCATTGACCTGCTGGGTCAGAAACTTAGCGATCGCCAAAGGATCAGGGAACGCGGCACCCAAGTGACGAACCAACTCCTCTCGAACCTTCCCCGACTCACCCTGCAACAACCTCAGAGCCGCATGAATGTCTCCTCCAGAGATTTCCACGGCTTCCTCGATGCGGCCCGACTCCTCTGAACAGGCGTGAACCTCGCGCAGCAAGCGACTCGAGGCTTCCCTTGACAACGGCCCGACACGAACCGTTTGGCATCGAGAGCGGATGGTTGGCAGTTGTCGCTGCTCACTGGTACCGACAAGAAGAATCACCGTTTTCGAAGGTGGCTCCTCAAGTGTTTTCAAAAGACAGTTCGCACCTTCCTCATTCAAAAAATCAGCGTCATCGATGACGCCAAGTTTCCAGCCGCCCATCAAGGGACGAATCCTGAGATCATGGCAGAAACCCTCTTTCATTCTGGTGTCTTGTTCACCGATGAATTCCTTGACGGGAATCACGGTTTTATCTTTTGGCTTTTCAACCCGGATAATATCTGGGTGGGATCCTGCAGCGACTTGCTGACATGCGCTGCAAACACCACACGGTGACATCTCCTTGGGATCAGAAGTTCGGCACAACAGAGTCATTGCTAACAGCTGAACGATCGTGTGTTTTCCCGTGCCGTGTGGACCGATCAGCAGGTAGCTTCCTCCGAGCCGATTTTGGTTAATCGCAGCTCGAAATCCTGCTTGCAGGTGATCTTGACCAACTAATTGAGACCAGCTTGAAGCCACGATGCAAATCTCTCTTCTTTTCAATCTAGAAACGACGCCGACCGATTCGCCCAAGTGATGCCAGTGCAAGTGATCGCATTGTCGACGAACCGTCGCTCAAATGTCCGGCAGCAGATCGTTACAACCTCCGCATCCTTGAAAGCCGCAGATGGGTTGACGATTAACCGAATGAGATCACTTGGCCTGCTCAAGATCAGCAATTTTTTCGATGCGTTGAAGGTGTCTGCCACCATCGAATTGGGTTTTGAGCCACATCTTCACGAGATCATCCACTGGACGATCACCAATTAAATCACCTGGTAAACAGAGAACATTCACATCGTTGTGACGACGACTCATCTCGACCATG
>JADHOA010000195.1 GCA_016779185.1 Rubripirellula sp. | reverse complement strand
GAGTCTCTCAACTGGTTTGATAATAGCGCACAATTTGAAGAAGGCATTTTTGCAATAGAAATCCGTGGCAACAGTGATGGTATTGCTCGTGCGAGCGTCGTCTGAAAAGTCGGGATGATTTGTGCAAACGCCTGCTGTTTTCAGATCGCGTTTAACATTTGTTCAAACCGCTCTCTCTGTTCGATCAGTGCTTGGATTTTATCCGCCGGATTCGTTCTGGCTTCGAGAAGTATCCAGCCGTCGTATTGGATATCTGCAAAGAGCTTGAAAAGTTTATCGTAAGGATAGTTGCCTTGGTTAAGTTCTCGGATGTGAACGGTGGATCCGAAGCGGTCTTTGACCATCGCGAAGTTTTGTTCTAGCCCTTGACCGGTCAAATCAATATCGTTCGAGTTCCAGCAAATGGTCGCATTTGGGTGGTCAGCGATTTGAAAAATCTCTCGCATTACCGGTAATTCGCTCGTCTCTTTTCCGTGTACCTCGACACGTATCTGTTGTCCGTAGCCTTCGCCGTACTCGGCCACTTCATTAAGTGATTTTCCAATTTGCTCAATCGTTTTTTGTTTGCTGACACCCGATGGAATGCCATTGGGTTTCACTTTCACGCCGGTTCCGCCACAGTCGTGCATTAACTCGATATAACGTTTTGTTAATTCAATGTTTTGACGTAGCTTTGTCGGATCATTTTCATGGTACTGGGCATTTGATCCATAGCCCACCAATTCGACGGGGCTGTCTGCAAATCGCTTTTTCACTTCATTTCGAGCACTTGCTGTAAGGATTGGCTCAACGCCATGAGCGTGTTCGGTTCGTAATTCCACTCCATGAATCCCCGAAGCCTCACATGTTTCAATGAGGTCTGCAAGCTTCATGTCCTTTCCCCATAGATACGTGACCAAGCCGAATTGCATGTGCAAGGAGTTTCGTTTTGCTTGGGCTTTGACTGGATCGGCCAGTACGCTTGCTAGGCAGCTGGTGATCAATGTGTTTTTAACAAAATCACGACGGTGAAGATTTTGATTCATGGATTGATTTAGCCTTTTCGGTTTACGCAAAACGTTTTTAGTCCAAGATCCGAAATGATACTGCTTTCGGATGGCTAGTGCCCCGGTCACAAGCTTCAAATTTGGTTGAATCTCAGTTTCACTGATGGCGGCAATGATTTGGGTATGGCGCTGATGTTTTTTGCGAGTCGTTAATAATTTGGATGGCTCGGTGACCTCTCCGATTAGGGTACAGCTTTGCCGCGGTAAACTTGATAGATTGTTAATCGTCTAAAAGCTTGAGTTGACCTCTGAAATGTTACTTTTCTCGAGCAATGCGAGACTTTCCTCGCTCGGACTGCTGTGGCAGCGCGAGAGATTGATTTAGTCAAGCGATCAAGGGAAATCATCCATTGCGTCTGATTTGGGTTGCTGGAAAAGCGGATGACTCGGTGGCTGATGAGAAAGTGCAACTGAGTCGCAAGCCTCGAACAGAAAAATGATCTTTACAACGTTGGTGTTACGGATGCGTGCATTGCTATTGGGCTGCTTTTCATTGTTTAGTTGTGTGATTCTGATGGGTCAAGAAATCGTGGCACACCGCGGTGCCTCGTTTGATGCGCCAGAAAACACTTTGTCGGCGTTTCGCCTCGCTTGGCAACAACAGGCCGATGCTGTGGAGGGGGATTTTTATCTAACTGCCGACGATGAAATCGTCTGTATCCATGATAAAGATACGGAGCGAACAGCGCCTGGGCAGGAGGTCCGAGTCGTCTCGGAGTCAACACTCGCTGAACTGAAACGCCTTGACGTGGGTAGCTGGAAAGGTAAGCAGTTCGAAGGAGAGCGGATTCCTACGATTCAGGAAGTGCTAAAGGAGATTCCGCAGGGGAAAAAAATCCTGATCGAGATTAAATGTGGTTCCGAAATCGTTCCGAAATTAAAGCAACATTTGTCTGAATCAGGACTTCTTGATGAGCAGGTTCTCATCATCTGCTTTCAAGCAGATGTTATTCGAGCGGTCAGGGAATCAATGCCGCAATACAAGACCAATTGGTTGACCAGTTATCGCAAAAACAAGGACACGAATAACTGGGAGCCAAATTTGGAAACGGTACTGTTTCAATTGGGGCAATGTGGAGCGACGGGACTCGGAACGCAGGGCAGACGAGAGGTGGTCAATCGGGAGTTTTTTCAGCAAGTTACCAAGGCAGGCTTTGAGGCTCACGTTTGGACTGTCAACGAGCCAAAGGATGCCGAGTACTACTCGTCTTTTGAGTTTGATTCAATCACAACGGATCGACCAGCGCTAATTCGCCAATCTTTGTAGGCACTAGTTTTTCCAGCAGCGAAGGATTAGGTCGCGAGTCCTTTTGCTGTGGAGTGTAAATTCGTCGAGACAAATGTTTTTCGGAATGATGCGGCTAGTCTTCGATAATCTCAAACACCGCTTCAACTTCGACAGCAACTCCAGTCGGCAGTGCAGCAAATCCAACGGCACTACGAGCATGATAGCCATCCCCATCTTTTCCAAAGATTTGGTGGGCAAGATCTGATGCTCCGTTAATCACCAAATGTTGATCGGTGAAGTCCTGTGCAGAATAGACCATTCCGAAAAGTTTGATGACTCGCAGGTTATCCAGGGTTCCATGGGTTGCGTGGACGCTGCGCAGGATTTTTTTCATGCAGTCTTTCGCTGCCTCGTAACCTTCTTCGACGGAAAGGTCTTTACCGAGAATCCCCTTGAGATCGCTCACATGCCCCGATGTGATCAGATGGTTTCCGCTGCGGATGCAGAGGTTGAGGTATCCCTTGTCCTGCGGTTCGAGTGATACGCCTAGTTCGATTGCTTTGTCTTGTGCGCCCATGGCTGATCGTGTCCTTCTCTATAGTGTTGTAGAGTTGCTAGATTTTAGCAGTGGTTATGAATTTGGTAAGGCGGTGAAGGAAGTTCTTTTTTTGCGATCTCGTCTACAGGGGCAATGCTTAGAGGTATGTCGGATTGTTATTCCAAAAAAGTTAGGCCTGAATGAATGCTGCTCGTTACTATGATTCAATCGCGTTGATCATTCACCTTGTGTGCGACAAGTATCGAGATTGGCGAAACAGTGATTAGGTCTTTTTGACGATTCAGTGTGTGAGTGCCAGCCCGCTCACCGTTGACGACAATGTTCCAGTCTCCAAGCACTGGGATCTCGACTGATTGACGCCCTGTATTGAAGATGACAACGATTTCCGCCCACTCATCTTGGTTCGCTGCATCGATCAGTCTGTAAGCATAAACTTTCTCGTTTGGTTGATTGATTATCTGAAAGTGCTTATCAACTTCGGATCGCGAAGTCATTCGAAACGCTGGGTGCTTTCGCCGCAATTCAATCAGTCCCCGGTGATACTCATAGGTTGCCTTGTTTTCGTTTTTCAGAGACCACTGAATTGGATTGACATCTGGATCGTTGGAGTTGTAACTGTTTTTGACACCGTTTTTTGAGCGTAAAAACTCATCTCCTGCGTGAAGGAATGGCACTCCCTGAGAGGTTAGAACAATCCCTAATGACAGTCGGTGCATTTTAACGCGATTCGATTCCGTTTCATTGACCGCTGATAGATTGATTTTGTCCCAAAGGCAATGGTCATCATGCGAAGAAGCGTACTGAATCGATTCGTTTGGGGAATCAATTTTTATATTCGAAGCGGTGATCTGAGCTTTCAGGTTACCGATAAACGCTTCTCTACCCTGTCTCGCCACTCCTGTTTGGACCAAGCCGGGGGTGGCAGCATCCCAGACCGGGCCTTTGATTGTGTCGCGTAGACCGTCATTGAACGCCGCAATGTCGGTTCCTTGGACGTAGGCTTGGGTCATCATTTGTTCGGCGGGAAGATTTCGCTCCATGTCCCAGCCTTCGCCGTAGATGAGCGCGTTTGGATTGATTCGTTTTGCCTCGCGGTAAACTGCCAGCATGGTTTCTCGGTCTATAAGTCCCATCAGGTCAAAACGGAATCCATCAATGTGGTATTCCTCCATCCAAAAACGCACGGTGTCAAGAATGAATTTTCGAACCATCGGACGTTCAGTAGCTAAGTCGTTTCCGCAGCCACTGGCGCTGGAGTAAGTTCCGTCGTCGTTGAACCGGTAGAAGTAATGAGGCGCTATCATGTCGAAGATAGAGCCTTGATTGGTGCCGGTTGCTGCGGTGTGGTTGAAGACGATATCTAGAATCACACCAAGCTTGCGTTTGTGAAATTCTTTTACCAGTTGCTTTAGTTCCCGCTGTCGCGAAAGATCATCTGGGTTCGATGCATAGGAACCTTCTGGGGTTTGAAAGAAAGTCGTGCCGTAACCCCAGTCGTACCAAGAGTAGGAGGCCGGATTTTCTTTCTCCTGTCCAAACGGATAGTCTTGAATGGGAAGAAGGTGGACGTGGGTGATTCCCAGTTCACTTAGATGGTCGATTCCCGTGCTCAGTCCATCGAGGTTGTGTGTTCCCGATTCGTAGACGCCGGAGTATTTTCCTCTTGAAGCTTGGCTAACCCCCGAGGTGGGATGGATGCTGAAATCGCGGACGTGCAACTCGTATAAAATTGCGTCAGTGTTGCACTTTAACTGAACGAAAGAGTCTTGGTTCCAATCAGCCGGATCGGTTTGGCGTAAGTCGACAACCATACTTCGTTGACTGTTTGCGGTGCACGCTTTGGAGTAAGGATCGGCGACAAGGTAAGAAAGTAGCTCGTTTGATGCTTCATCCTCGTGAGTGATCTCATAAAGATACTCGGCCAAGTGTTGGTCACCTTGCACCACGGCGATCCAAACGCCATCGCTCGATGGTGCCATCGATACACGTTTATGGGTGTTTGCAGCGTTTGTCCCGAACAGATTAAGAGTGACCGATTCTGCCGTTGGGGCCCAGACTTTGAAAGTGGTTGCTTTGGGGGTGTAGTTTGCGCCCAAGTCATTGGCGAGATAGACCGGTTGTCGATCAAAGTCTTGCCGACGGGAAGGGAGCGTTTTTGCGGTAAGCACAGAGGAAAGACCAGCGTTTCGGTTGACCGGTGAAGGAGGTGACTGGGAATAGCAGGCTGAGATCCAAACGAGGGCAAAGGCTAAAGTCATTCGCAAAACATAGGGTGACCGAACGGTCGCACCAGCAATATGTCTGTGCTTGTTGTTCAATGGGATGTCGTGAATGCTGAGGATTTTACTTTTCAGATACCAACGGTGTTTGAAGTTGGCATCCGATGCAAGGAAGGAAACGCACTTTCCCTATTTCATCCCGAATAAGGATGAAATAGGGAGGTTGCAGTGGATTGTTTGAGGGCTATTTGGCTTCTAGAAATCCTCTAGCACCAAGCCAGCCTTCGAGCTGCATGGGCCACTGGGAAACTCGGAAATCGGAAGGACGCATTCCGTAGCCGTGTCCGCCTTTGGTGTAGACGTGAATTTCAGCTTCGACGTTGTTTTCACGAAGTCTGGCGAATAACGACGCCGATTGAGCGCCTCGCATCGCGTCGTCCCACGTAACCGCAAGAAACGTTGGTGGTGTATCAGGTGTCACTTTAACCAGCGAACCAAGTTGGCTATTTGTGCGATCGTCGTAGTTCTCACCTAGATAGGCACAGTAAATCGGGCAAATGAAGTTCGGGCGACAGCTGAGCTTGTCGGCTTCGTCCACAGGTGCGTAACACTCGGTGTCATATTGAACTCCCGACATAACGGTCAGGTGTCCTCCGGCCGAGAAGCCCAGCGTTCCAATGCGAGCTGGATCAATGTCCCATTTCTTTGCATGGTGTCGAACCAGACGGATGGACCTTTGGACATCTTGCATCGGTTCCCAGTGGATCCTCTCTGGATCACGTCTCGGGACGCGGTACTTGAGGACGAATGCGGTCACGCCGATCGAGTTGAACCACTCGGCAACCTCGACGCCCTCTTTCGGCCAAGCCAAAATGTTGTACGCGCCACCGGGGCAGATGATTACGGCACATCTTGTCGCCTTATCTTTTGGTGCGGGAAAGATGGAGAGCGTTGGCTGTTCTACGAATGCAATCCGTTCATCGGTTGTTTTTGCACGAAGTTCTTCTGCCTGTTGAATGTCAAACTTGATAGATCCCGCCGGCAGTGAATCCGGCCAGAGATTAATTTCCTCAGCGGACAAGCATGCGAAACTGGCAAGTGTCATACCAACGCAGGTTAAAAACTTGATGGTGTTGTTCATAAGTTCCTAGTGAGATTCAAGGTAAAGCGAATAGGGTGATGAAGATCAGAGGCAAAACTGCTTCCTTTCCGTTTCGAAATTGCTTGTGCAATCGTGTTGACGGAATTGATCTGGCTGGTGGCTAGATTCAGTGTCTCGTCCCTTTTGGCAGAGACTTTATCGACTCACCGTAATCGAAGCTGCTCGCTGTTTTGGTCGGACAGATCTGTTTTGGGAATGGTAACCAAAGTCTTGGCAACCGGTGAATGATTCGTTGCGTCTCGAAACCTGTTAATCGTTGTCGACTAGGTTGTCTTTGATTTGCCTAATCGCGTAGGCCGTAGCGAAAGATGCACCAGATTGCCTGTACTCCGTCCTTCCAGCCAATTTTTTTTCCTTGTGCATAGGTGCGCCCCGAGTAGCTGATGCCAACTTCGAAAATACGGAAACCTCTTCTTGCGACCTTTGCGGTTATTTCCGGCTCAAACCCAAAACGATTTTGTTGTAGTGTCGGCAAAATGCTTTGCAACGCGTCACGGGTCAAAACCTTGTAGCAGGTCTCCATGTCCGTGAGGTTTAGATTGGTGAAACTATTGGAAAGCATGGTTAGAAATTTGTTGCCCAGATAGTGCCAAAAATAGAGGACGCGATGGGGGCGATCTCCAAGGAAGCGGCTGCCAAAAACAACGTCGGCTTTCCCCTCGATGATTGGCTGTAGAAGTCTCGGATATTCGGAAGGGTCGTACTCAAGGTCAGCGTCTTGGACGATCACGACATCACCGCTCGCTTTGCTGTAGCCGGTGCGCAGTGCGGCACCTTTGCCCTGATTGAAATCGTGAAAGTCACCGACAATCCTATTGTCTGCCACCGCCGCATAGCGGTTCTCGATCTGGCGAATGGTTTCTCGCGATTGATCGCTGCTACAGTCATCAACCAAGATGATTTCTTTTCGAATTGGAACCGCTACCACCTTCTCGACGATTTCCGACAAGGTTTCTTCTTCGTTGAAGACCGGAATCACCACTGAAAGTAGGAAGTCATCTGGGATTGCGAAGTACCCTAGTTGTTTACAAGCACTCTCTCCCAGTTTGTTCAGCAGAGACTGATGCCACCCCTTGGTAAATGGGCGGTCGCTTTCTGTGTGGTGCGGAGTGGCGTTCATCAGATGCGGATGCCGGTGGAGTTTGGCTGCCAGTGGTAACATCAGATCAACCGCTCGAACGCGAGATTGGGCGACGTCGAACGACTGGGTTTTCCTGGGGAGTCATAGGATACGCGGCTTCAGGCACTGCGTCAAAACTACCTACTTTAAATGTAGCTAAATAGTGAGTGTCTTCACTTTCGTCGGTGTGCTGATCGGTGGCATCTCGTGTTTTCGCACCGTTTGAATGCCGGTGTGATACCGTCCTTGGGGAGGCTATATTGATACCGCGGAGTTGGAAGTGGTTTCACGATGGTAGCGAGTGGTTACCAAGCGTCACTAACCAGATTGATTCCTCGCGTTTCACGAGACGAATCAACCGTTGGATGGTAGCGTCATCAATCGTGATCGAATGGATGAGTCATTGGCTTTCGATTTGATAGGTTATTTTGAAAATGTTGCGTTCATTCTTGCTATTGCTTTGGGTTCATGTTTTATCTGCCGTGGCTGTAATGGGACAAGCAGTTG
>JADHOA010000194.1 GCA_016779185.1 Rubripirellula sp. | reverse complement strand
ATCAGCTGAGCACGCAAATCAGCGGCCTGCTAAAACGAGATGGCTGACGATGTCAGCGTCATGCCCCCGGTGTATTTCGCAATTCCATCGGGGTTCCATCTCATTCCCAAACCAGGACCGTCTGGGATCTGCAGTTCACCTTGATCTGACATGATGATTGGCTCAAGTAACAAATCGTCGATATATCGAGACGGCGTCAAGTACTCCACCCACCTCGCGTTACGTGCAGCGGCAACTAGTTGCAGATCGGCGGCAAGCCCGACCGCCGTGTTCCATCCATGGGGCACAAAAAGAATGGAACGGTCATCCGCAAGCTCAGCGATTCGAAACTCTTCACTGATCCCACCAACCTTGGTAACGTCGGGTTGAACGTAATCGATTGCTCGCTGCTCGATCCAAGGCACAAACGCCTGCCTCCGCGTCAAAACTTCGCAACCAGCGATCGGAATCGGTGAGTTCTCGGTGAGAAGCCGATAACCATTCAGATCATCCGGTCGCAGCGGTTCCTCAAACCAAGTTATCGCATAATCCTCCAACATCTTGGATGTATTCAGTGCCCATTTGTAGCCATGTGGCCAAAATGCGTCCGAACCTCCGGCATCCACCATCAATTCAACATCATCGCCGACGACCTGCCGCGCCGACTGAATGATCCGCTGATCGGTGGCTGAACTGACTCTTCCAAACGGCCCCCAACCAATTTTGAAGGCGCGAAACCCACGCATCAAACCAGCCTCTAAGTCTCGTTCCATTTGACCTGAATCCGACATCAGCAACGAGGCGTAAGGCTTAATCGTTTCTCGATAACGCCCTCCGAGCAATCGACTGATTGGCTGCCCAGTGACCTTGCCTAAAATATCCCAAAGAGCAATATCGATGCCCGAAATCGCATGGGTGATCGCGCCGCCTCGCCCCTGCCAAAAGGATTGCTGGTGCAAACGCTCGGATGTAACCGTTGGATCAATCGCAGAGACACCAATCAAAAACGGATGCAGAACTTCGATTGCTCCACGGACGAGCGTTTCCGAGGTGAACACGCTTCCAACACCGGTCACCCCTTCGTCGGTGACCACCTCAATGAGCGTGTGCAAATTAGTATCATCACGTAATAACTTTTCATCCCAACCACCATCGGGTGTCGCACCTCGCAATGGTAACAGACGAATATTTTCTATCTTCATTGTCGTTTATCTCACCTTTTGATGAACATCAACTTTCGACAACATGAAACATCAACGTTCGCATCCATCGCCAACGGCTTAGCGACCAAGTAACGCACTAACCACAACACACAATGAATGCACCGGATTACCCAGCGATCTTACGCGAGTGATCACATCCATTTCATTCTGCCAAATACTGATACCCGCCAAGAAGTCGACGCAGTTCATCCGCAACTCCCTCATCCTCAGGTACTTCGCCCAAGTATTGACGGAATACGTCGGTCGCACCGCGATGGTCGCCATTTCTTAACAAAGCATAGCCGAACATGCGACGAGTTTCCGTATCTGCCTGGCCCGACTCGCAAACGATGCGGTAATGTTCGACCGCCTCGCCGTACGAACCTTGATCGTAAAGGAGAGACGCGAGACGCCAGCGAGCTTCATCATGATTGGAATCCAAATCCAACAATTGACGCAGGAGTGCAATTGATTTTTCATCCTCACCATTAACTGCATAATCAGCCGCAGCATAAAACATGGTCTCAGGGTCGCTTAAGCCTAGAGCATCTTGTATTTCCAACGCCTTCGCCGCGAGTGGCGCCGCTTCACTTTGCTTGCCGGCCCAACTAAGCACTTGAGCAAGATTGCTTAATGCCTTTGCCTGCAGTGGGGCGTCAACGCTTGAATCAACGTTAGCCGCTGCGAGATCCAATGCCTGTTGTTTCTGAACTTCCGAATATTTCAACCAGCCAATCTGCTTGATCGCATCTAAGCACGCTGCGGCAATCAGGCGATGAGTAGCAACCGTCGGGTGAACATGATCAAGAAAATACTCCTTACCAAATGATCGATGCCCGAAGTTCAATAAACAATCCTCTCGGAGTATTGAATCAAAATCGACCAGCGGTACGTTGTTTTTGAGGGCGACAGCTGAAACCAATTCAACCAATCCAGTTCTTGCTCGAAGAGGGCAGACGTCATTTTCAAGTGCATTTTTGAAACATTCGTCGGCAGCGTTCAAGTCACCACGGGCAAAAAGTATTTGACCTTTCAAGTACAAAAAGTCTGCACGCGTCGAGTCGATCGCTTCTGCTTCTAAAATCTTTCCGAATGCGAGATCCAAATCACCGCTGCGATACAACTTATCGGCTTCAAGAAAAACCTCTGTCCATTTCCCTCGTTCCGCTGCGCTAACGTCGACCAAAGACTCGCTCTTAAACGGCGAAAAATCCTTCACATTGGATGCTGGCTTGATGAAGATGATCTGAGCATTGACCGACTCGGACACACGAATCATCTGTTGAAGGTTGTATTGAAAATGCGATTGAACTTCGTCGGCCTGCAGGTTCTCGAGAGTGTAAGCATCAGGACCGACAGAATGATCCAGGATCGCGTCAACCTCTGACTTTAGCCCACCATTGATCGAATCGCTATTCTTCAGAGTGGCCCCAGTGTCTTGGTTGAGCAGTGACTGAACGACGAAATCCAAGCAACCGAGAATTCTTGTCCGATACAGCGGCTCGAGCCAACCAGAAGACGCCAACGCACGTAAGGAGACATCTTGGTAGGTGCGATCCTCAAGGAATTCGTTGTGCCCGGTATAGACGATAAAAAGATCAGGTTCATAACGAACTAACTCCTCCATCACATTCAGCAGTCGATAACTCGCGTAGCTGATCCCACCCGCGTTGATCACCTCCCAGTCCATCGATGGATCCAAAGCACTGAGACTCTCGCGAATCCAATTCGCATACGAAGTTCGGTCATCGAACGGTCGGCCAAATGTTGTCGAGCCTCCCAAACAAAAGACGCGGCGAGTGTTGGAGCGTTTACTGCGAGGAAAAGATTGCGGGTTAAAGAACGGCAGCTTTGCAGTCGAGGTTCGATAAACCTCTGGCTCGCTTGCGGAGTCCAACACAAAAAGACGCGATGTTTTCGAGAACCCGGCAAAGGGATCACGCCGAACAGTGGCGGTTTGAAATCCTAAAACGCCAAGAAGCAGCTCAGTGCCAATCAAAAATAATGCAACGCAAATCGAAGAATACAGCAACTTCCGAAGATAGCGGATTCGTTCCGGTTTGACCGAAACCGTCGCTATTACCTCAATTTGCCGCGGATCAGACAACCTTTACTCCAATCAATCGTGTTCCCGCTTTTACGATTCCCGAAACCGCTTCACCGATCAGCCAAATCTGCTGTCACTCCCACTTCAGGGTCCCGAGTAATCCTCAAAAAACAAAACGAGAGAGAAGTGTTTACTGGGAAATGTTTGTTTTCAAATGCCGCAGCATCCCAAGACAATTCCTGTATAAAATGCTCTCACAGCAGATGCTCTATCATTGCACCGAAAAAGATACCACTCCTGAGACTGAAATGTTAGCTAGCCGGATGATTCTCATCGTTTTCGCGGCTGCCATCCTGCTCTTGCCGTCACTAGATCAACCGGCGTTGTTTGCGCAACAAGAAACGGAGTGGGATCTGGACGCCACCCAAAAAACACTTCAGACATTTTGCGTCGAGTGCCATGAAGAAGGCAGCGAATCTGGAATTAACATCGCTTCGATGCTAACGGACCTGCAATTCAAGCAAGACCTAAGTCACTGGAACAAAGTGACCCAGCGTCTTGTTGATCAGACGATGCCACCGGCCGACAGCGACCAACCGACCCTTGAGCAGCGAACGAACACTTCAAACTGGATCAATCAGTCAATTCAGAATGTTATTTGCGATGACGGCATTACCCCCGGTCGACCAAGACTGCGGCGACTCAACCGCACCGAATATGCCAATACGATCCGCGATCTCTTAGCGATCCACGTCAATGCTGCCCATGCGTTGCCGGATGATGGAGCGGGCGGAGAAGGTTTTGACAACGCGGCCGAAACACTGTTCATCTCACCCATTCACGCAGAAAAATATCTTGATGCGGCTCGCGAGGCATTGTCCCACGCTCTATTGGATCCGGTACCCCGTGAGCGGTTACTGATCCGTATGCCAAGTGATTCGGTTTCGCCAAGGATCGCAGCAGAACAGATTCTGCAAAATTTCCTCCCGCGTGCCTTCCGGCGACCCGTCTCCGATCAAGAACTCTCTCAATACCTTGAACTTTTCGAACTTGCGATGGAGCAAGAGGAGAGATTTGAACCCTCTATCACGCTAGTGCTCGAAGCTGCTTTGACTTCACCAAAATTCCTTTTCCACCTTGAGTCGCCCGCCACCTCAAAGCAACCTGTAAGAATCGACTCCCATGAGATGGCAAACCGCCTCGCTTACTTTCTGTGGAACTCGATGCCCGACGAAAAACTATTCGACCTAGCAAGACAAAACCTGCTTCAAGATGATGCGATCTTGGCGGAGCAAGTCAAAAGAATGCTCGATAGCCCAATCGATAACCGAGGACTACGACGTGGTGCCAAGGTAAGGGAGTTTGCGAGTAGTTTTACGGAGCAGTGGTTGGGCACACGGGCCATTGGACGCGAGTTCGAACCCGCAAATGAGTTTGCCAGGATTTATGATTCGGAACTCGAAGGTGGAATGAAATACGAGCCAATTTTCTTTTTTGAAGACCTGCTGTCTGATAACCGGTCGATCCTCGAATTAATTGATTCTAAGTTCAGTTATCTCAACAACCGGCTGGCCCGACACTATGGCGTCTCCGGAGAGTTTCGCGAACAACCTAAGCGAACCGAACTCCCCGAGGACAGTCCACGAGGCGGGCTATTAGGGATGAGTGCGGTGCTTGCGGTCTCTTCGCTTCCACATCGAACCAGTCCTGTGGTCCGTGGAAAATGGATTCTAGAAACGTTGCTCGGAACACCTCCACCTCCTCCTCCACCTAACGTCCCGGAATTGGAAGGTGGTACCACGGCAATCACCGCTGGCACTCTTCGCGAGCGTCTGCAACAACATCGAGATTCACCCAGTTGCGCCTCCTGTCATGCATCGCTGGACCCTCTCGGCTTTGGCCTTGAAAACTTTGATGTTTTAGGACGCTGGAGAAGTGAAGAGAACGGCATGTCCATCGATGCATCCGGATCGCTTCCCGACGGCACACAATTCGTCGGCCCAAGGGAATTAAAATTAATTTTGATGCAAAGAAAAGATCAATTCACCAAACACCTCACCTCCAAAATGCTTGGATTTGCGTTGGGTCGAGGCTTGACGGCCGAAGACCAATGCACCATCGATGATATCGCTAAAAAAGTGGCTCGAGATGACTACAAAATGCAAACACTTGTGATCGAGATCGTTAAAAGTATTCCCTTTCGATATAAACTAGGAACCGATGTCGATGGGGCGATACAACTCGAGGAGTACCCGTGACGGCTGCGAATACAAGATAATCACCAGCAAGAGAATCACGGGCATCAGGATCAGAGGCAAGCGATTTCATGCCGAGTGTCGCCATGATGGGTGGCGAGAATCGGCGATAGCCCGAGAGTTTAAATCAATCTAATCAAGCGGTAAAAATGAGCCACCAATCCAAAACCAATCGATCAGATCGTTACCGTGGTGACTGCGAACTACAGAGCGACCGAAACAGCCGCACCGCAATCAACCGCCGCACGATCCTCCGTGGGTCGGGCGCCGCCCTGGCACTACCTTGGCTCGAAGCGATGTTGCCGACTCAATTGGCAACCGGAGCGGAAACAGAGTCCCAAGACAATGGCCAGCCAATCAGGATGGCTGCCCTGTTCGTTCCCAATGGTGTTCGCCCCGACTGCTGGACCCCACGAAATGAAGGTAAAGCATTTGAATTGAGTGAGACGCTTTCGCCTCTCCAAAGCGTCAAAGACGATCTTTTGGTTTTTTCGAACCTGTGGAATCAAGCAAGTAATGTTGGTGATGGTCACTACGTCAAAACATCAGGTTTTTTAACCTGCACCACGATCAATAAATCATTGGGGATTGATCTGAACTGCAATGGCCAATCGATGGATCAAGTTGCAGCAAAGCACTCCGGAACACAAACACCGATCCCATCACTCGAACTTGGTATTGATCCGGTTACCACCGGCGTCGACACCAACGTTGGGTACACCCGAGTCTACGGATCACACATCGCTTGGGCCGGCCCGACAAGCCCACTCGCGAGGGAACTCAATCCACGACTTGTTTTTGAACGACTCTTTCGAGCCACCAATCCAAAGGCCTCATCCGCCAATCGAGATACCCTGCTGCTGGATCGAGTTCTCGAAGATGCAAAAGAACTACACAATCGTCTCGGTACGGCCGATCGCCAACGAATGGACGAATACCTGCAATCGGTGCGATCCATTGAGCAGCGGTTACAAACCGAAAAAGATGGAACCCGATCTTGGGAACCGCTCACCAAGATTTCGATGGAGAACGCCCCTAGTAGCGAAAAACCGGACGACTTTCCACAGCATGTAAGATTGATGCTGGATATGATCGCGTTGGCTTTCCAGACCGACTCCACCAGAGTCTGCACCTTCATGTTTGGCAACGCGGTGAGCGGCCGCAATTTCTCTTTCCTTGACGGCGTCTCAGGGGGACACCACGATACTTCCCATCACCAAGGAAATGAATTGACCCTTGCCGCTTATAAGAAAATCAACCAGTGGCACGTATCACAGTACGCGTACCTGCTTGAAAAACTCAAGTCGATGAAGGAAGGTGATCGAAGCGTCTTGGATAACAGCATGATTCTTTATGGATCGGGCTTGCGAGACGGAAACGCCCACAGTCCACACGATCTACCGATCGTGGTTGGCGGACGTGCTGGTGGTCGACTCAATACCGGACAGCACTTGCGATATTCAAGCGACACCCCGCTCGCCAATCTTTACACGGGAATGCTGCAAGCCTTTGGCTGCGACACCGAGAGATTTGCCGATAGCACAGGTGTGCTGCCCGGACTGCTTGCTTGAACAGCCTCGATACCTGAGCGAATGTCGGAACCAATCATTTAGTCATTCGGCTGATGGTCGCGACACCGTCTCTCTCAGTCAGATGCCACCACATCCATGATCAGCCGTTCCGCGAAAGTGGAACTCATAATCAGCTCAGCGATTTCCAATAAGGTTCAACGCCGGATCGTGGTGACGCACCTGCCAATCGCGAAGATTCTTCTGCAACTGCTGCACCAACTCTTGATGCTGTAGAGACTCTGCTTGGTTAACGAGTTCGTCTGGATCGTTCTGCAAATCAAACAATTGCCGAATACCAACTTGAGGATACTCAATGTATTTCCAACGCTTGGAAGTAATCATGCGTTGGGTGTCGGTGAACACTCCGTAAACAAACTCATGCACATTCGAAACTTCTCCTGAAAGTATCGGCACCAGTGACTTTCCTTGCACGCTTTGGGGGATAGGTACTCGAGCGACATCGCACAGCGTTGGAAAGAGATCCGATAACTGAACCAACGCATCGGAAGTAGTATCAACCAAAACTTCAGCAATTCGAGAGTCCTTTTCGGGATCCACGAAGCGAGTTGTTTGCGTGCTACCAAATCTGTCTGCCGAATGACACAATCCGCGCGGCCCTGCGATGACGAGCGGACTGCGAATACTATGTTCATATTGATTCTGCTTACCAAGCAACCCGTGACTTCCGAGGGCAAGACCCTGATCACTGGTAAAGACAAAAAGAGTGTTGGATAGACGCCCCGTCTGCTCAAAAGCGGCAAGAATTCGCCCGACCTGCCGGTCGACGTCAGAAATCATCGCATAGTAGATCGCAAGTTCTTCC
>JADHOA010000193.1 GCA_016779185.1 Rubripirellula sp. | reverse complement strand
GCGGATGCGGGTACCAATGGTCAAGGTCTTGTGGCCTTCCAAGAGATCAGGGAGTTGCAACCCAATCAAACGGTCAAGCAGACCATACGTGCTAGAGGGCTTAGTCCAGGAGTGCATGTGGTCAAGGCAGTGGTGGTAAGTGACCAAAGCTCGGTACCGCTGACAAAAGAAGAAAGCACCAGAGTGTATGCCGATCAATAAGATCGCCGATGAGCAATGGCGAGAAGCAGATGCCCCTGTGTGCAAAGCTTTGGTTGTAGCCTTGTTGTGGCCGAAGTCCTGTGCTGTTCGAAGGCCTATCATGCCAGCGGCCTGTGCTGTTCGAAGGCCTATCATGCCAGCGGCCTGTGGTTAGCTGCTGGTTGTTTTCAGTCAGTCATTTCACAAAGGTAAGCGTGTTCGATTCACCGAGCCGTTTCCTCATGGCTTCGGGGCTCAGACGAATGCAACGCATGCATGGCCGTTCACTGGACGCGCCGCATGTAAGTGAGAAAGGCCTGATCGAGACTGCTAAGTGATTCACCCATCACTTCTTCAAACATTTCAATCCGTTCTGGACGCGTTCGTTCAGCCAATGGTTTCCCGGTGCTGAGTTCTTGCAAGTATTTGACGTATTCATCCTTGCGAGTTCGAATCAAAAAGTAGGTCAGCGCCCAGCCTTCGGCGTAAGCACTTGATGCGGTCGATGCACTGCGGAACCTTTGGTCGTCAGCAAGAAGGGTCGCCAGCGATTCTTGCGGTCGAGAGCCGACGTAACGACGCCACCGAGCAAGATTCACTTGATTGACTCGGCCGATCGAACGCCAACGTCCCGGATTACGCATGTCGGGCGATTCGAAAAAGGTTGCCAATCCTTCACTCACCCACATTGGGTTATCTGCAAATCGCGTCTGCATTCCGGTGTTGTATGCAAGTTGATGTGTCGCTTCATGAATGATCGTCGCGACGTTACGCTCCCAGTTGGGAACGTTAAAGGTGGTCATGCGATTGCTCGAAAGGTGATAGTAGCCAATCACACTTTGAGCCGTTTCACCGATGTCGTTTTCTGCATAACGAAGGAACGAATCGTGATTGCGAAGCACCACGGCAACCAAGGGGTATTCGGGTTCTTGCAGTTCCCATCGCTGATTCTCCCAAAACGTAAAAAAACTGCGATGGAGTTGTTCAAACAAGGCTCCAACGCGTTGCACGTATGGCTCGCTGCAGTCGTATGCGATCAGGTAGTGCTGAGTGGGGTAGATCGAAAATCCCTCGCCAAGCTCCTCCAGTAAACGCTCGGCAACCATTTCTTTGGTCGCTGGTTGTAAAGCTTGGTCAGTTTTCTTTCTCTCAATCATTTCGTTTGGCTGAATCATCCAAATGCGACTATCGTCGGCTTGGATCATGATGCCGCCGTTTTGCGCCTCAACGAGCACTTCGCCGATCACTTGTTTTTCGATGCCGCCGGCATCGGTAAATCTGACAATCTCCGCAGCGTCAATTCTCGCGCGTTCAAAAACGGGGAACAGAGCGAGAGCGAGCAGTACCAACCGTGGCATGAGTCGAGATCCGAACGGGAGTGGCATTGGATGAAAGTGATGCGGGTGCGTTTCCTCTCGCGCCCTGTTTTTCGTTCAATGAATCATCTTAATGGCTGTCGATTCGGGGAAATCGTGAATCGAGGTTTCTGTCTGAAGCAGCGACAAGTGAACCGCTGATGCAGCCGCGCATTAGTTTACACCATTTTTTTGCATTTTCGGGGCCGTTGCCCCAATCCTCAATAAGATTAAGGCACTAATCGCAATCGCGAAAAGGTACCAAAATGCCAGAGCCGCCTCCTGAAATCTAGCGCCGCTATGCAAAAGTCCAAACAGTCGGCTGCCGACGGTTGTCATGCCCGGCGGCAGAACGGGTAGCGAGGCGGGGAGATCTCCCGAGGCGAATAGGGCGGCGATCAGCCAAGCTTGTAACAACGAACGGCCAACATAGTAACGGTCGACGGTTATCAATCGTCTCAGCCAGTGCATTTCCAGGCGAAGCGAGTCGAGTTGTCGATCGGGGATCGCTGAGTAGCCTGCCCGGATCAGCCAATAGGCAATCGGCACTGCCCTCGCTAGTAACGCGATCGAGGTGGGGATAATGCTGCGTTCATAAAGATCCTGAAAACCAGGCACGGGTAGCTGGAAAAAATGAATCACCGTCATCGCAATGATTGGCCCAGGGATGATCGCAATTCCCAGCGTTGCGAAATCAAAGCTTCGTTGTATTCCAATCGCTGTGCGTCCCTTTGCTGCCATCGGCCAAGCGAAGATGATCGCAAGCGAGCTGGTGAAGCTCGATAGAACCACCGTCCAAAAATATTCATCTCTGAAAACAATGGGTGCCTCAAGCAGTCTTTCAACGAGCAATTGTGCAGACCAATTAGCCGAGAAGGTTTTCCCTTGGATTTGAATTTGCTGCCCGAGTTTTAGGAGTGTGCTGAAGAGCGGAGTAAAGGATGCGATCAAGGTCAGCAGGGATAATACACAGAGAGCCGTTAACGTCGAGAAGAGCGAGAATGTGGGAGAGGATTGGACCGAGTTGTATTCGTCGTATACATCAAAATCTTTTTCTTGATGATGCTTTAACGCAAGTGATCGCTGTTGAGTGATTGTCCACCAAAGTGATCCACCGACCATCAAAATCAGTGGCACGACGCAAGTCTGGATGATCGAACTCGTCGAAGGATTCGCGGCATATAGAAGGTAGAATTCATCCGCTAATGTTCGATATCCGTAAAGATCCGCAACGGTCATTTCCGTCGCAGCAAGCATGGCGACTGCGAGAAGCGATGTGATCCACCATGGCTTTGCGAGCGGTAAACGGATTTTCCACCAAAGTTGATTTTCGTTGAACTGCAATCTCGCCGTTTCAATCAGTGCGATGGGGATACGTCGTGCGCCGAAGTAAGTCGCCAAGTAAACGATTGATGCTCCCGTGATTCCGTGAATCCAGCCTGTCGCGATGAGTCCTCCAAAGAAACCGTAAGGCGAACCGGCAACACCTCGAACACCGGTCTGAGTCAGCATGGTCAATCCAAATTTACCTGCCGTCGATTCCCAAGCTACCGCCTGCAAGATTAATGGAAAGGAAGCGATCAAAAGATGAATGGTTAAGAACAATTGGTTTAGCAATCGCTGAAACGTATTTCCTCGCGATAAAACGCTAGACGCCCACGCGGCGATCATGCCGAGGGTGCCTGCCATCATGACGGTGAACGCCATGAGTTCGAGTGTCAAAAGGGTGGGGCGAATCCAGAGGGACACGCAGTTTCCTCATCCTATGGGTAATGAAAACGGCACTGAAGATTTTGTTTTTTGCAGTGAATTGCTCGACTAGTGTATTGCTCGACTAGTGTATTGCTCGATCAGCGTGTTGGTTGGTTCTCGCACTGCATCGCCGCGATTCTGAATGCGAAATTTTGGTTGGTGACTCAGCGTGGGCCAATACCCTCCTGATGGCCAGAAAGTTTAACGCGAATCACCACAAGTTCAAAACGACAGCGTTTACCTGGGCGGCGTCCACGATGACTAGATCCCAAGCATGGTTCGCGAATATGATTTCTTTTTAAGGGCGAAGGCGTTAACCTGATGGAGTCGTCGATTTTGGATCGACACCCATCTCTCATGGGGAACCGTGGGCGTTTCATTTCCACCTCTGGCAAGCGTGCCGGTAAGGTCGCACCGAGAACGATATGAAAATCACCTCGATTCCGCAAATCTATCGAAACCTGAAGCGGTGGAGAGAAATCCTCGCGGTATTGCGGCGATACGGACTGGCCGATTGGTTGACCCAGTTTCAGCTTCCATTCCGAGACGCATTCAAGGATCGAGGGGGGATTCCGCTTTCGAACTACACTCGCGAGCAGCGTGTTCGCATGGCGTTGACCGATCTCGGTCCGACCTTCATCAAACTCGGGCAAGTCCTTGCCGGTCGGCCTGATTTAGTGGGGCCTCGGCTAGCGCAGGAACTCAAGGAGTTACGTGCTCATGTGCCGCCAGACTCCATTGAACAGGTGCGTGAGACTTTGCAGCGAGAGCTGGGGAGTGATTACGAAAAACACTTCGAATCGATCGAATCAGCACCGCTCGCCACGGCATCGGTAGGGCAAGTACATCGAGCCATACTGAGAGACGGTCGTGCCGTTGTGATTAAGGTCTTGCGATCCGAGATTGAACCTCTCGTTCGACAGGACATGGAGGTGCTGACAGGCTTAGCTCAACTTGCTGAAAATGTTGAGGCGTTTGCGGTATGGCGTCCGTCGGACATGATCCGCCAGCTTGCTCCGATGATCACTCGGGAGATCGATTTTGCCCGTGAACGTCAGAATCTCGAGCATTTCGCTGAGATGCTCCAAGAGCATGATCGGCAAGTCGTCATTCCGAATCCGGTTCGCCAGCTTTGTACCCAGCGTGTTCTGGTGATGGATGAGTTGATTGGCACACCGCTGTCAGATTTTCTTGAAAACGATTCGAATCCTTCCGAAGGGGTTTCAAGAGCCAAGAGCGATTCACTGCCACCCGATCAGGGTTCATCGAGTAACGCTGCTAGTGGCGTTGCTTCCACGGATCGCTCCGCAACGAGGCCCAGTGACGGTCGGTTTGACCATGCCTGGAATGACGGGGGCAAGGGTGCAGCGGAGTTGAAAACGCGTCTTTCAGAGACGCTTGCGAGTGTTTATCTGACGATGATTTTTGACGAGGCTCTGTTCCACGCGGATCCGCATCCGGGAAATTTGATTCTTACCGAAGATGGTCGATTGGGGATTCTTGATTTTGGCATGATCGGCCGAATCGACGAGACGCTCAAGGAAACCATTGAAGAAATGTTAGTTGCGGTCGCGCAGGGTGATCAGCATCGTCTGATGAGGTTAGTTCGCCGGATTGGCGATGCTCCGCTGGATCTTGATGAATCTCTTTTGGCGGTCGATGTGGCCGAGTTCATTGGCACATTTGGCAAGCAGCGGCTGGGCGAATTCGATATGACCGGCGCTCTCAATAGCCTCACTGAATTGTTGCATCGCCACGCGATCACGCTTCCGAATCAATCTGCCCTGTTGCTCAAAATGCTGATCTCGCTCGAGGGAACGTTGCGGGAGCTGGGGGCAAGTTTTGATTCGCTCGAGATCGTGCAAGGGTTCGTGAAGCGAGTGATGATAAGAAGGCTGAGCCCTAGGCGGCGAATGCGACAGGCGCGACGGATCTATCTTGAGGCGGAGAGTTTTTTAGAGGCTGCACCCGAGGAAATTATCTCGTTGATGCGGCAGACGCGCCGAGGAGAGTTGCGAGTGGTGTTAGAGCATCAGCGAATCGGGCCTACGGTGAACCGTCTGGTGCTGGGTCTGATGGCAAGTGCTGTCTTTTTAGGTTCCTCACTTTTACTCGCGATGAAGGTTCCGCCCTTACTTTTCCGTGAGGAATCATTTTTGGCGATGCAGGAGATCAGCTTGTTGGGGCTAATCGGTGTCGCTGGAAGTGCCGGAGTGATGCTTTGGTTGTTGATGGCAATTCGACGAACCGGTCACCTCACCCGTGGGAACGAAGATTGATCGAAGAATCACGCTTGTGATGCGGTAAATTCGGTATCCCTGATCTTGCTTGTTTTTATCATCTCGGACCACTGCAAGTTCCCGTCGAGGTTCATTTGCTATTGCCAAAATCGCCTGGACTCACTGGGGATCGTTTTTTCTGGTGCGCAGTAAATCTTTACTACACAGCAATGTTGGGAAATAAAGCCACTTTTTCCTCGTCCTGCCCGCTTGTTCGGGCGCAGTAAACCCAATTGCCTTGTAGTAGCTGGCGCAGTGCAGCGAGGTGGTCAGTTGGTCGCCGGTAAAATAGGGGCATCACGACGATTGATCATGTCGCTTGGGGGCACTCGATGTGGTCGATCTTGTCGTGACCTCACGGATGATTTCGGAGGTGATTGGGGGCAAACTACCTCCGATGGTCTTTCATAAGCAGGTTTGATTCCTTCTTTTTCTCAGGAATGGAACCCCGCTGAGAGATCGGTCATGGAATGACCAAGAGGGGAAGCGAGATCAGGATGTCATTATGGGGCATCAAGGCGTCCTGATTCTCGCGACTCCTTCTCTATCAACAACCTGCGGCCACGTTCTCTTTCCTTGAGTCGGTTGTCTCCTAGCGACTCGGCTCCTCCGGATTCTCAAGGCAATACAGATGCTGTGAGGTTCGGAGAAACAAACACCTGTCATTTGCGACCGGCGAAGCATCGATGGGGTCGTCGAGCTGATTGACCGCTAGGACTTCGAATGGCTCTCTTGCGTGAATCACCACCGTCGTTCCGTCACGACTGCAGTAATAAATCCGCGGCAGATTTTCCGACTTTGCGTCCTCGATTTCGTGCGGAAGTTTGTTGGTTGGTTTCGGTTCTTGTTCAACGTCTCTTTCACTGTGAATCTCTAACTCCCGATGGATCTCCAGTTCCCTGTGGAGTTTGGGGGTGATTGCGAGCGGTGAAGCGTAGAGGGTCCCGAGTTTTTCGTAGCGGCGGTTCGACTGAAGCATCTCGCCGGTTGCCGTATCGATCACCGACACGATTCCTTGCAGGCCCTTGGTGACAAAGAGTTTGTCCTCGCAGATTGCAGCGGAGGCGACATAAGGCCCGGTATCAAAATGATTCCAGCGAATTACGGGGTTACCCATTTTGTCGGGTGATGCGCGAAGGTCTACCGCGTTGATTGCATAGCCTCGGTAGCCAAGCATCACCAACGCGAGATCATCATCGCGGATCGGACAAGTAATCGGATTCACACCTTCTTGCGCGAGTGACCAAAGTGGCTCACCGTCGGAGAGGCGATAGCTGATCACTGTTATTCCATTCAAAATGACCTGCGGATCGGTCTGATGGCTCACGATCAGGGGAGTGCTCCAAGCGGTTGGCTCGTCACGCAAGGTCTTCCAACGGGTTTGACCACTGCTTGTGTCCAAAGCAAAGACAGCTGAATCCCCTTCGTGATCCCAAGGGACGATTAGCGTCTTTTCGTAAACAGCAGGTGTGCTTGCTTCACCAAATCCGAAACGAGTCTGCATGTCGCCGAGCGATCGTTTCCAAATCAGCGTCCCCGCGAGGTCGACGCAAAATACCCCGTAGCTTCCAAGAGAGACGTAGAGAAACTTTCCATCGGTCACGGGGGATCCGGATGCAAGTGAGTTGGTCGGATGGCCCGGCTCAAGAGGGAACCCCGATGCTAGTCGCGTGCGCCAGTTCTCGATGCCTGTCCGCTGGTCGAGACTGAGGACCCACCAACCGTATTGCTGCGACTGGTCTATTTTAGATCCTGCTTCCGATGCGTCGGACTTCGATAAAGTTTCCGATGCAATGGGCGATTCTAGTGGGCTCACGTCTGTTTCTAGTGATTCCTTTTCTCGCTCGAGTTCTGGAACCGCCGTCACCAAAAATATTTGCTGGCCCCAAAGAATTGGCGTCGACTTTCCTTGGCCAGGAATCGGTTTTCGCCACAAAACGTTTTGCGTGGTTGACCAATGAATCGGTGGGTTCGCGTTACTTTCACCACGGCTGTCAGGTCCTCGCCACGATGGCCAATTCTCAGCGTTCACGGTGAGGTTAAGGGTGTTGCTGGCAACGCAAACCATTACCAGTAGCCGTAAAAGAGAAGTGATACAGAAATCATTTTTGTCCAAGCGATTCATACCTAGGGCCGTCACTTTCTTGTTCTGCAACCTAAAGGAATCTTACGGGCTTAACCTGGCAGTTCCGAGCAAAGGACGTGGTGAAGTTCGCTGGTGTGGATATCGTTCTATTCATCCACCCCCCCAACACCTACTCGTTGATTGATCGCTGCATAAACTCAACATGTCGGCGAATCGCTTCGCTGCT
>JADHOA010000192.1 GCA_016779185.1 Rubripirellula sp. | reverse complement strand
GGTTTATCAAGCCAAAGAACTCTCGATGGCTTGGTGTATCGATTGCCACCGAAACCCCGAACCGCATCTGCGCCCCGTTGAATTTGTCACCAAACTCGACTGGGAGCCTCAAGGTGAGGATGGTCAAGAACTTACCGCAGAACAGAAGCAACAGTACGGCGCACAACTGAAGGAAGAAAAGCACATCAACCCTCAGGTCCACTGCGCGGTTTGTCACCGCTAGGGTGGCGAAAAACGGACTTGCATTTCAGACGGCCTGCCAAGCGAGAACCGGGCGGCCGAATCTGGAGTGTCGGTCACATCATGCGAAGTGTATTGGGCCTCAAAGAGGGGCTTCCAACAGCAGATTCGCGAACCATTGATCGCTCCAATTCATTTTCCTACCGTCCCTTATCCATCCTTTCGATATGACCTCCAACGAATCGGCATCTTCTTCAACGACGAAGTCTGGAAAGCCATCGTACTGGCGTAGCCTTTCGGAATTACGCGGCAGCGAAGCCTTTGATCAGTATCTCGACCGTGAATTCCCGGTTGCAGCCTCCGAATTCCCCGAGGGCGTTTCCCGTCGGCGTTGGATGCAACTGATGGGTGCATCGCTTGCGTTTGCCGGTGTCGCCGGTTGTCGATACCCGGAAGAGACGATTGAGCCGTTTGTGATTCGCCCCGAAGGACGGATTCCTGGCGAGAGTTACCAGCGAGCCACCAACTTTGAACTCGCCGGCCGTGTTTACAACCTGTTGATCTCCTGTGTTGATGGTCGACCTCTCAAGATCGAACCGAATACCGAGCATCCAAGTGGAGTTGGAACCGATTCGTTTTCTCAGGCATCGATTTTAGGTCTTTACGATCCGGATCGATCGCGTGATGACGAAGGTTTTCTACTAAGAAACGTTAAGGAAGAAAATCGAAGTTACGCAAGCGATTGGCCTGAATTCAACGATTATCTCTCTGCATTACTCGAAAATGCTGGAGATGGGTCAGCAATGGCGTTGGTGTTCGAATCAACACGTTCTCCTTCGACAGTTCGGATGCTTTCTGCCGTCAAGAACCGATTTCCCGCCGCGACGCTCTGCCGGTACGACAGCGTCAATGGCGATGCGATGCGTCAGGCAACGACAAAAGTTCTGGGGACTGCTGCTCGACAAGCACTCGACCTTGCAAATGCCGAAATCGTTGTCGCCCTGCAAGCGGATATCCTTGGCAACGATAGCGGAATGCTGAACAACGCCGCAGGCTATGCCAAGCGTCGCAATCCCCTGGCAGAGGACGGGATGAATCGCCTTTACGTTGTCGAAGGTGGGTTCACAAGCACCGGCGCGTCGGCGGATTCACGTCTCGCACTTGCGCCGAGCCAAATTCCCGCATTTCTCGCCAAGCTCGGAAGAAAGGTCGAGGAATTAGTTGCAGGTGGTGCACATCAACATTCTGATGGTGAAGCCAGCCAAGCGTATGATGAACTGCCTGCAGGGCAGCGATTGGAAAGATTTATCGACGTTCTCGCCCATGACATCGCTGAAAAGCCCAGCCAAACGGTTATCGTGGTTGGCGAGCAGATCGGTGCCGAAGGAATTGAAGCAGGGATCCGCATGAACCAAAAACTTGGTTCGCTGGGTACGCTTCAAAACTTTTACCCACTCCCTGATGGAGAAATCGAAGGGACGGTTTCACTCGGCGAACTGACCGCAAAAATGAACGCGGGTGAGATTCAGAATCTCCTTATCCTCGACGGAAACCCCGTTGTTACCGCTCCCGGTGACATTGATTTTGCGGCGGCGATTGGCAAGGTCGCTGACTCGGTTTACGCCGGTCTGTACAACGACGAAACAGGCGCACTTTGCCGTTGGTCAATCCCGCTCACGCATCCACTGGAAGGCTGGAGCGACAGCGTGAATGACAATGGTTTCTATGGGGTGGGCCAGCCGCAAATCTTGCCGTTGCTAGGAGGGAAAGATCTCATCGAGATCCTTGCGATCGTTGCAGGTGAGTCCCAAACCGATCCGCAGGCAATTCTCCGAAGAACTGCCGACACTCTCGCTGGCGAAGGCTTGAGTGACCGGGAGTGGCGGCAACTGCTCCATGATGGATTCGCAACGAATCTGAATGTTGATGCGGTTGCACCGGAACTCAAAGGCGATGGCGTTCAGATCGCAGACGAGCCTGTGGCTTCGTCCGAAGTAAACATTGACAGTACGGAAATTATCTTTGCACCTGCTGACGGTCTTTACGATGGCCGGTTTGCGAACAACGGTTGGCTGCAGGAAATGCCTCAATCGCTCACCAAGCTCAGCTGGGACAATGCAGCGGTGATGAGCCCGCTCACTGCAAAAGCACTCGAGATTGAGCATGGTCAGTTTGTCGTCTTGACCGTCAACGAAAACAAAGTCGCCCTGCCTGTCTACGAAATGCCAGGGTGTGCTGCCGGTGTCATCACGACGACTCTAGGTTACGGACGAACTCGCGCCGGCATGGTCGGTGGACATGAAATTGAAGGTGTTGAAATTATCGGCACCGACATTTCGCCCATTCGCACCGCTGAAACGCCTGCCATCGCTTATGGGGTGAAAGCGAGACGACGTCTCGATCGCTACAAACTGTCAACGACCCAGGATCACTGGGCGATTGACGAAGGCGGTCGCGAAGAAACAGAAACAAGAAGCTTTAGCCTCGTTCGAGAGGGTACCGCAGTTCTTCTTGCAAACAACAAGGACTTTGTCGAAGCAAAAGGCCCCCACGTTCCGCATGTTGGCGCCGACGGCTCTCCTTGGAAAGAGCCGATCAATGCGATCGAGGAAAAGAATGCTGCTGAAGGCAACCCTGTTCCTCAGTGGGGAATGTCGATCGACCTATCCAAGTGCACCGGTTGCAACGCGTGCGTTGTGGCTTGCCAAAGTGAGAATAACGTGCCGATTGTCGGTCGTGAGCAAGTTCTCAATAGCCGAGAAATGCACTGGCTGCGAGTCGACCGCTATTTCCAAGGCGATGAAGAGAACGCAGAGATTGTCCAGCAACCGGTCGCGTGCATGCACTGCGAAACCGCGCCTTGTGAACAGGTGTGCCCCGTCGCTGCTACCGTTCATACAGACGAAGGCATCAATGCAATGGCCTATAACCGTTGCATCGGTACCCGATATTGTGCGAACAACTGCCCTTTCAAAGTGCGCCGATTCAACTACTTCAATTACAACGAAGAGATCGGAACGGGATATGGCTGGAATGCTTTCCCCAGCAATATTGAAAACGCGAATCGCAAGCTTCAAGCTCTTGTGATGAATCCAGAAGTCACCGTGCGTGGTCGCGGTGTGATGGAAAAATGCACCTACTGTGTGCAACGTGTTGAATCAGCCAAGATCACTGCTCGCAAAGAGGGTGGTCGTGAGATTCGCGACGGTGACGTTGTTACCGCTTGCCAGTCTGCCTGCCCGACCAAAGCGATTGAATTCGGCAACATCGCCGACAGTCAATCTGCGGTAGCCAAGAGCCATAAACTGCCGCACAGTTACGGCATGTTATCGCAGCTGAATGTCAAACCACGGACTGAGTACCTCGCCCGTATTCGCAACACTCCTAGTCGCTTGATGACGCGAAAGCAGATTGAAGACCTTGAAACTCTTCAAAGCCATGGCGACCACGGACATGATGATCATGGGCATGACGACCATCAGGATGCGACTCATGCTGACAATCATGCCGATCATGACCATGCAGAAACTCGCGAAGCGAAAGTCACAACCGAAGCAACCGCTTCAGAAGAAAACTAGTCGGTTGGCGTCTGGACGCTAACGTTATCACCCATTTTTAGCCATCTGTTATCCCTGAATCCCTATGTCACTTGCCATTCCCAACGGACTGGACAACTCCGTCGAACAACCTGGCCAGCGTGCACCGTTGGTCTTGGGCGATACGACCTATCACGACATCACCGAGTCGGTTTGCCAGGTTGCTGAACGCAAGCCCAGCACCGGATGGGTGATCGGCTTCCTCATCTCATTCGCGCTATTGCAGTGGATGACGGTTTGTATCCTTTATTTGATTTACACCGGGGTAGGCGTTTGGGGTAACCGAGCACCAATCTTCTGGGGCTGGCCGATCGTTAACTTCGTGTTCTGGGTCGGTATCGGTCACGCAGGTACTCTGATTAGCGCCATCCTGTTTCTCTTCCGGCAAGAGTGGAGAACCAGTATCAACCGTGCCGCAGAAGCGATGACGATTTTTGCCGTCGCGTGTGCGGGAACGTTTCCGGGAATTCACGTTGGTCGAGCGTGGCTAGCGTATTGGCTGGCTCCCTATCCAAGTTTAAATCTATGGATGTGGCCACAATTCCGAAGTCCGCTGCTGTGGGACGTTTTTGCCGTTAGCACCTACGGGACGGTCTCCTTGCTGTTCTGGTATATGGGTATGGTTCCAGATTTGGCGACCTTCCGCGATCGCTCCAAGAACAAGTTCCGACGTATGGCTTACGGAATCCTGTCACTTGGCTGGTCTGGATCATCCCGACACTGGATGCGGTACGAAAAAGCATACGCATTGCTTGCTGCATTCGCGGCACCGCTAGTGCTTTCGGTGCATACCATCGTTTCGTTTGACTTCGCGGTCTCGCAAGTTCCCGGGTGGCATACCACCATTTTCCCTCCGTACTTCGTGGCCGGTGCGATCTTTAGTGGATTCGCGATGGTACTAACACTGATGATCCCTGCTCGAAAGATGCTGGGACTCGAACATCTCATCACCATTCGCCACTTGGACAACATGTGCAAGATCATCCTTGCAACCGGATCGATTGTGGGTTTGGCATACGGAACAGAGTTCTTCATTGCTTGGTACGGACAGGTCCAGGAAGAGCAATTTGCGTTCATGAACCGTGCCTTTGGCCCTTACTGGTGGGCTTACTGGACAATGATTTCGTGTAACGTGATTAGCCCCCAGCTGTTCTGGATCAAGAAATTCCGAACCACTCCATGGATCATCGTGATCGTTTCGATCTTCGTGAATATTGGTATGTGGTTTGAAAGATTCGTGATTGTGATCACCAGTCTTTCACGCGACTACCTTCCCAGTGCTTGGGCGTACTTCAGTCCAACGTGGGTTGACTGGTCGATGCTAATTGGATCGTTCGGTTTGTTCTTTACTCTATTCTTGTTGTTCTGCCGCTTGATGCCGGTGATCAACATGGCAGAAACAAAGTCAACCTTGGCGAAGCAATATCACATGTCCCATTCGGACAAACACTAGAAACAACTTTAGGAATCACGTTGGTGGGTGACCACTTGCCAACGTGATTGAATTAACGAGTCATCACCAACTGTGGCCTTGGCTAAACAAGCTGCGAATTGATGTCAGAAAACAACGAAAAGAAAGTTCACGGAATCGTCGCTGAATACGAGTCAGTTGACTCGCTACTTAATGCTTGTCGACGAGTTCGAGATGCGGGTTACAAAAAGACCGATGCATACACTCCGTTTCCAGTTCATGGAATCGACAAGGCACTGGGAATCAAACCAACGGTGCTTCCTTGGATCGTGCTAGGGTGCGGTCTCACCGGAACCATCACCGCTTTGGTGATGCAGATCTGGATGAACTCAATCGACTACCCCTATATCATCTCGGGAAAACCTTACATTTCGCTTCCCGCATTCATGCCGGTGGCATTTGAATTGACGGTGCTCTTCTCGTCTTTTGGCGCATTTTTCGGAATGTGGGCACTCAATGGCCTTCCAAGATTCAGCAATCCATTGTTCACCGACCCGCGTTTCGACCGAGTCACGGACGATCGATTCTTTCTGTATGTTGATGCATCCGACGACAAGTACGACGAAACTTCCGTTCGAGAAATTTACGAGCAGACCGGTGGAGAACACATTAAAACGGTTATCGATGATGATTCATCGGACAAAATCCCAAAGCCCATCTTCATGGCGTGGGGATTGGTAATCGCTGCTTCAGTGATCCCCTTACTAATCGTTTTGAAGATGCGAGTGACGAACAGCGAGTCACCTCGTTTTCACATCTTTTACGACATGGATTTTTCACCGGCCAAGGATGCACAGCAGGGCTCCACTCTATTCGCCGATGGACGAGCCATGCGTCCTGATGTTCCGGGCACCGTGGCTCGAGGTGAATCGAACTACGACTTGGACTTCATGACCGGCGTTCAGATGGAAAAACTTTCGGCAGTCGATCCACCCCGTGCGGAGCGACTTGTGCGATTGACGGCCGGCCCGATCGGCCCTCAGGACGGAACCGTTGGTGTAACCGAAGAGAAAGAAGAAGATTCCGCTGCAACCACAGAACCCAAGGCAACTGATACCACACCTTGGCTCACCAAAAACCCTCTAGGAACTAGCGAACAAGTCCTCCGACAAGGACAAAAGTATTTTGGAATTTATTGTTCGGTTTGTCATGGAATGAACGGCGGCGGCAACGGTTTGGTGAATCGTCGAGCAAGAAAAATTCTTTCGCCGACATGGATTCCTCCATCATCCCTGCACCAAGACAGCCTCTACAGCGACCAGTACCCAGATGGAAAACTGTTCAGCACCATCAGCAATGGCATCCGCAAGATGCCAGGCTACGCAGGACAGATCCAAGCCAAGGATCGCTGGGCGATTGTCGCTTATGTCCGAGCATTGCAAGCAAGTCGCAATGCGAGTGTCGAATCAATTCCGGAAGCGAAACGGCCAGAGATTCTCGAGAAGCTTGAAATCGTTGACCAACAACTCAAAGAACAAGCAGAAGCAGAACAAGCTGCTCAGGATGCAGCCAAAGCCACGGCAGCGGATTCGAAGTGATCTTTTGATCGTGAATCAATGAGCCGCAACTATCGATTGGCTCGGTAGTCTGCAGACAAACAACACAAATCATAGTCCAAAAAAGTTATCGCAACACCTGATACCGATGTCAGAACACGCCACTCCAAAAACCAAACCGGCCGATGACCCGGCTTTCCAACTGCCCGCCTCGCTCGGGGCACTTAGCGTTCCATTGACCGTCGTCGGCTTGGTGATGTTGGCTGCAGGTTGGGGACTGGCGAATAACATCTCCGACCGATTCGGAATGTCGGCCTACCTGACCGCCTTTGTCTATTGTGTATCGCTTGCAGTAGGCTGTCTCTTTTTTGTGATGCTACAACACCTAGTGCGAGCGGGCTGGAGTGTTGTCGTTCGAAGAATTGCGGAAACGGTGATGCTAATGGTCATTCCGTTGGCGGTATTATTTCTTCCAATCATTGGGACGCTGCTATTCGGCGAAGGCGTTCTTTACCGATGGGACAATCCGAATCACGCGATTGACAATCACTTGCCTATCGCCGCGTGGACAGAAAAAACTCGCTGGCTAGATTCAAGTTGGTTCACAATCCGAGCAGTGATCTACTTTGCGATTTGGTCAGCACTCGCTTTGTTCTACTACCGCGGAAGCATCAACCAAGACGCGACTGGAGACAAGGCAATCACGGACAAGCTCCAGTACTGGAGTGGACCGGCAATCATGATGTTTTGCGGTGCAACTTCGTTCGCTGCTTTTGATTGGGTGATGAGCCTAGCACCGATGTGGTTCTCCACGATGTTCGGAGTCTATATTTTTGCCGGAAGCATCCTTTCTGCACACTGCATCATTTCAGTAGCGGTCTACACACTGCAAAAGCGTGGAGCCATTCAGGAAGAAGTAACGGTTGAACACTACCATGACCTAGGCAAGTATATGTTTGGGTTTGTCTTTTTCTGGACCTACATCGCTTTCAGCCAATTCCTTTTGATCTGGTACGGAAACATTCCGGAAGAAACTCACTGGTTTTACGAGCGTCAGGTAGGCGAATGGGGAACCATTGCCTTAGTCTTGATCTTCTTTCACTGGATGTTGCCCTTCGCGGGATTAATGAGTCGCCACATTC
>JADHOA010000191.1 GCA_016779185.1 Rubripirellula sp. | reverse complement strand
GTACACTACCGCACCATTGGACGTTCATAGCTGTTGGTCTGATTTTAGTGTCAAACAGAATGCGAGAGTCGTACTCACCGATCCCTCATCGTTGGTTTATCGTACCAGTCGCTGAGGGTCGCTGATAAATCGATTTGCAGTTTCGGTAGAAATGCGTTCTTGTTCATGGAGCTGCTTGATCGATTCATCAAGTGAGAACATCCCATCTTTTCGGCCAGCCAAAATCGCATTGTCCAAACTATCAAATCGTCCGGTTCGGATCGCGGCGGCGATTGGATGCGTGTTGTACATCACCTCGATCGCTAGCTCCTGTTTCTCGCCCTCAAAGATGCTCGGCAATAGATGCTGACAGACGACCGCGCGCAGCGCGATCGAGAGTATCGAACACGACTCGGAATGATTTTGGTTGGGGAAAAGATCGATTAACCGCGTGATCGCTCCTTTGGCATCGCGAGTGTGCAGGGTGGTCAATACAAGATGACCGGTTTCGGCCGCGCTCAATGCCATCCTAGCGGTCTCTTCATCTCGAACCTCGCCGACGAGAATTAGATTAGGATCCTGACGCATCGCGTACTTAAGGCCCTGGGCAAATGAACGAACATCTCTGCCTACCTCTCGCTGAGAAACGAGTGAAACACCTGACGACGGCAAGACGTACTCGATAGGATCCTCGATGGTGATCACACGCTGAGATTCTCGCCTCAAAATCTCCTGAATCAGCATCGCCATCGATGTGGTTTTGCCAGATCCGGTCACGCCTGAAAAGATGATCAATCCATTGCGAAAATCGCTGAGTTGTTTCAGTAAGGATGTTGGAAAGTTGGCCCACTGACAATCGGGAATCACTGTGGGAATCACTCGAAAACACGCACCGATGGTCTCCCCGGTGCTGAATAAGTTAACCCGAAATCTCTGTGGCTTTGCTGCATGGGCGTGATCGCTTGGGTTAACGCATTGGACTGCCAAGTCGAGATTGCGTTCCTGCTGAAATCGTTCGAGCGCTTGCGCACCGCAAACGTTTCTAAGAAAGGTCTCCAAGGATTCTGGATCGACTTGCTGATCAGATACGGGTACCAGTGATCCGTGTAGGCGCATGGTAACCGGCTGATTGGCGATCATGTGGATATCAGATGCACCTTGATGGGTTGCATCAAACATCAGGTACCCCAAACGCGTCTCGTTCAGGCGATTCGCACCTCCCTCGCTCACTGTGCCTCCTCCGCGGAATCTTTGAGATCGCTTAGTATCTCGGCGGCCCTTACTCTTGCCGGAGAAGCCCAGTCCTGATTTTGGAAAAGATCGATCAATGATTCGAGTCGTTCGGTGAGTTCCTTTCTATTCTCCAATTGACTAATTGCGTCGATCTGAGAAATCAAGTCAGCCAATCTCGGATCTGTCCGCGGATCGGCACGTCCGCTCGCTAGACGTTTGGACTCGTATCGAACAAGTTGGATAAGCGATTGGGTCTCGGCGTCGGTTACTTCACGATCGAATGCCGCCAACCAATCCTTGATCGATTCCGTTCGCTCCGAAGTGGTTGGTTCTTGTTGCGAATCGAAAATAGAAAGAAAGGCGTGTTCAGCGGCAGATAGTTGTTTGATGCCAATTTTGTTCTGAGTAGAGATGCGTTTTCGTGATGCCTCCAGTTGGGAGAGCATCAGCCGATCTTCGACTTCGATTCGCTTTGGGTGATCTGGAAAGTTGTTGATGAATGCTCGCTGTGCATTCGCACCGCCCTGCTGCACAGCTGATTGATAAAGTTTTTCTGCAGTCGGCGGTTGCATTGCTTGAAGTAACAAAAAAAAACCTGCGAGCACGATGAGCGCCATTGCTGCGACGCCTATTCGCTGAGGCCATGGATTAGACGTCGATGCGGCGGAACTGAGCCGTTTTTCGTTGCGTCTTGCATCCTCCGCTTCTTGAAAGTGGGTCTGGAACTCGATGGCCGACTGCGCAGCTAAATCGGTACCTCTCGAAGTTTGTACCGTTGGTGCGTGAATGGTTCTCAAAGAGGGTGGATTCGAAGATGGTTGACGCAGAGTATTGCCCTGTCGAACACTTGAAACTTCTGACTCACCAAGCAGCGTCAGTTCTTCATTGCCCAATGTTGCACCGGTTGCGGCGGCACCAACTTGGGTGCCAGCGGAATCTTTCTCCCATGTCATCTCGGGTTGAGTCGGACTGTCAATCGTGTGTGGATCGTTTGGTAGGTAATTGGATTTAATTTGATCAGTAGGTCTGGTGGCTCGTGTCTCATCCACACCAAGAAGAGTTGGCTTTTCGCGGGCACTGCTTGGGTGACCGTCCAATTCTGACGGGATGTCGCCGAGCAAGGTTTCTCGACTCAGTTTTTCGAGACCGGCACGCATGGACTTCAATCGTTTAGCCACCGCCAGCGCGGTGGGAGGACGATTCTCTGGCGATTTTTCTAAGAGTTCGTGAACCAATTCAACAAGTGGTTCAGGAATGTCTGGATCAATTAAATCAAGTCGCACGGGCGGTTGATTCTTTAGCATGTCCAGAACCTGCGTGGCGTTTTTGCCGCGAAACGGTGGTCGTCCCGTTAACATGGCGTACATCACGCTGCCAACCGCATAAAGGTCGGTTCGAACGGTAATGGAACTACTGTCAACTTGCTCCGGTGCCATGTAGTCGAGTGTCCCCAGCATCGAACCGACAACGGTTTGCTGCTGGTCGCCAAAGATTTTAGCGATACCAAAATCGACCAATTTTAAATGCTGGTCACTGGTGACAATCAGGTTCGCGGGCTTCAAATCTCGATGGATCACCCCGACGTCATGGGCATGTTTTAACGCCGCGCAAATTTCAATCGTAAAGTCGATGCATTGCTGCCAAGTGAGCTTCTTTTCGCGTTTGATCACGCTTTGTAGCGAGTCACCCTCAACCAGTTCCATGCTGTAAAAAAGTTGACCGTGCTCCTCTCCAAAACCAATAAGCTTCACGATCCCGGGATGTTGAAGGCTCATAAGTGTTTTGATTTCGGCGTCAAATCTTCTCCGGAATCGAGGCTCGTCAGCAACTTGTGCTGCGATTATTTTGACTGCGACTGCCTCCTTCGATTTCGCATGCACCGCACGGTAGACCGATCCCATTCCACCTTGACCCAATTTCTCAACGAGTTCGTAAGGGCCTACAAAATCAAATGGGGGCATGGTTGCACGCTTCCGAGTATTAGGTTTGGCTCATCGAGGTGATCGAAATCCGTGAATTCTCGAAGGCATTGTAAAAGAATCTTGTGGATTCGATGAGACGGATTTGGAGTAAACCGCGATTCCAACGATTTCGATAGCCACTTATGATAGTCAACATGAAACAGGAATTTGGCACCCAAGAACCCTCGTCACGTCTATCTCGCATCCAACTGCCCTTGGCAGCGGCAATTCTAATGTGGTTGTCGCAGCCTCCCTTTTCGCTATGGCCTGTGGCGTTGGTTTGCCTCCTTCCGCTGTTTTTCGTTGTTCTCCAAGGCAATAGACTTAGCAGAGCCGACTGGTTCGGACTTTGGATCGGAGGAACGCTTTACTGGCTTGCTTCTCTCCAAGGACTTCGCCACGCACACACCTTGATGTTTCTTGGGTGGTTTGCGCTCTCTGCCTATCTGGCGACGTACTGGCTACTGTTTGTTTGCGCTTCGAGGTGGCTGCGACAACATTGCCGCCTTCCCCTTGGCTTGTCGGTTGCAGTTGCATGGGTGGGACAAGAGTACCTTCGTAATTATGTTCTCACGGGACTCAGTGCTTGTATGCTTGGGCACACGATGGCTGAGGTTCCCGTTGTGATGCAGATTGCCGCTTGGACTGGATCGTTTGGTGTTAGTTTGTTTGTCGTCTGCGTCAATCTATTGATTTACCGAGTGATCACGTCGAGATGGATGGCTCAACGCGTCTCTAAATGGTGCGGATGCATGCAGTGCTGTTCATTTGATGCGACGCAGGTTAAACGGGTAAACAATCAGATTGACGCTGTGTTGATGATTGCTTGGATCACCTTGGTTCTGTTGGTTGGGATTTGGAGGCTGGATTCGGATGAGAACGACGCCAGCGATCAGATTGGGACGTTTCTTCTTGTTCAGCGAAGTGAAACGGTAGAGTACACGCAGCCAACAAGTCGAGCGATTGAGATCTATCAGGCTTACGTTCGAGAAACACTTGATGCGATAGCCGAATGTGGTGAACCAGTGAACGCAGTCATCTGGCCCGAGTCGATGTACACGGCGGGCAATCCTTGGATGGAGATCGCCGTTGATGAGGTTCACGCTGACAGTGCCACTGAGTCACCGCTTGCCTACAGTGCTGCTGTAGCCGGGTTGTCACCCATGGATCTACGGCGTGCGGTTGCCGAGAGTCAGAATTACTTCCAGCATCGGTCGCAGTTTCTCACTGAAGCCGTCAACCAGATATCCATTGAGAATGAACCTATCGATTTTCTCGTTGGCTGCGGGGTACTGCGATATGCCGAACAACCCGAAGTCTACTGTGGTTTGGTTCAATTTGGATCGCAAGGCAAGGTCAAGCAGTGGTATGGCAAAAATCATTTGGTGATGTTCGGTGAATACATTCCAATTATTTCAGCTTTCCCGTTCCTGCAATCCATCTTGCCACCGGGGATGGGACTCAATCGCGGCCAAGCTCCCGAGCCGATGCAAGTGGGCACTGCCAATCTGCTGCCCAATATATGCATCGAAACTGCGGTGGAACACGTCGCCGTGAATCATCTCAATACACTTCGCGGCCGGGGGCAAACCGCTGATGCATTGGTCACGGTGACCAATGATGGATGGTTTGATCAATCATCGGTGCTAGAACATCATTTACGGTGTGCGCAATTCGTCGCAGTTGCCGCAGGTCTTCCAATCATGTCCTCGGCAAACAGTGGCCCAACCGCGTGGATAGATTCCTATGGTCGGATTCAAAAACGGCTAGAGTTGGGAACAAACGGATACTTGCTTGCGAAACCAACACGTCCAGCGGCAGAAACGTTTTACTCGCGATTTGGCGACTGGCCTGCTTTGATCTGCGGCTTGCTGACGACTCTGCCTTTGATGCAGGGGATTGTCATCGTAATCCGGCGTAAGCGATCGGCAGCGACGTCCGGTTAGTCGAGCTGGATCCAGTGATCAACGACTCGATTTGCGAACGACCCTCTGACTACTGCGACGACTTGCCCTGATACAACGGCATGTGTCGATAATAAACCTCGAGGCAGAAAATCGATAAACAGGTCGTAAAGAGGCGACCGGAATTCTGCCCCCAACGATCTTGCTGAGGCGCCCAGCTCCCGTCTTCGCGACCAGACTTTACCTGAGCGTTAGGAAGTTCGACTCGCATGGAACGATTCCATTCCTGCCAAGGCTCTGCACCATAATGATGCAAGACCTGCGTTGCGTAGTACCAGTAATACGCGTCACGATTCTTGAGGCTGAATGGAGCGTCGAGAAGCAGTGCGTCGATACCATTGCGTAGCGGCTGGTGATCGCGACTCCAACCTAAATATTGTCGGCACAGCAACCCCTCAGCCGTCATCGAAGGCGTGGGATCGTTTCGTGGCTGATAACCATAGCCGGCACCATCAAACGACTGGGCGGAGTCGAGATACTTGGAGACGTTTTCAAAGGTGCTGTCGCGAACTTCGAGCCCAGCGGAACGCCCGCTCTTGAGTGCCATGACGAACCAGCCGGTGACACTCGTGTCACTGTCAAACCCAGGTTCATAACGCCAGCCTCCCTGTGACGCTTGGGATCGCTCGGCGAAGTCAATCGCGGATTGCGCACGGTCACGAAGCCACGAGTCCTTGGTCATTCCATAAAGTTCGCAGATCGCAATCGTCGCTTGTGCCTGAGCGTAAAGTTTCTCGTGGCTCCTCGCACTCTTGGCAAAGAAACCGCTTCGATCCTGCAAGTTGACGAGATAGGTCATCCCTTTTTTGACAACCTCTTGGTAGTCACCCGATTCGTGCGTGTGACCGTCACCCAAAAAGGCGAGCAGCGCCATTGCGGTTGCGGCTGATTCGTTCTCAGCAAGCCCACCGTCCTCGAACGGCCCTCGCATACTCCAACCACCGCTGGGTTTCTGGTTCCGTTTTAACCACTCTAGGCCTCGCTTCACTGCGTCCTGTGTTTCGCCGGTACCACCATAGATTTCAAGCAGCGCCTGCTTCATCGCACCACTTCGTCCCTGAAACATCGGCCTTAGTGCAACCAGTTCCATTCCGACGCCCAGATCAAGTGGTGTGGCTTCCTCGAGCGTTTCTAGGTCGGCGGAGTCAAAGATATCCGCTAGATCAATTTTGGCTTCGGAGTCGAACAGGGAATCTGAATCACTGATCACTTCCTCGGATGCGATTGAAAACTCAGCAAGCTCCGAAACCTGTTCCGCTTTGCCGCGACCGATGTTAAGGATCAACTTGCCCACACCTGAACCGGCGGGTGTGGTCAGGAGTGCAAGAACGATCAGCAGAATCAGGTGAACCACCATGCTAATCAGCCACGGCGGCGCCTCGCGGACCACTTGCTCGGTAGCGGTGGGACCATCTTCCTTGGATTCATCCCCATCAGAATCGTTGGGTCCCTGTCCCGATTGGGAATTGGATGCGTCGGATCTGGGTCGCTTACCGCTCGAGGATGAAAGCGACTCGAGCTCTCCCTTCCAGCGAACACCCTTCGCACTGCCGACTCCTGAAGCGGCCGTTGCACCCGTGGATGTCGGATGACCAGTTGGCGGTCGAACGGGAGGCAGCGTTGCGCGGATCGGTGGCGGTGGCGGTGTATTTGCGGCTGGGCGACTGGAAGGAGTTGATGGTTGGACTGGCGGCAGTCCGCTCGCAGGTCCCATTTTTGGAGGAATCGCAGCCTCGTCGGACGATTGGCCATCTGATTGGCTTTGCGGTCGTCTGGCTGGGGGCTGATTCATTGATTCTTTGTGAATGCCGGCAAAACTATTTTTAGGGGAGGCAAATCGGCAGCGAAGGAGAAGCTAGCAGGAAAGAAAGTGGGAGTAGTTAGCAGCAAACACTGTTAGCACGGCACGGCGGCCCCAATGTTCCCCCGCTGGGTAACCGTTTGAGTGTTTTGGGTACCCGGTTGGGTGATTCCAATGATAACGATTTTTTTGAGACTCTCCGTGGTAGTTTTCGGCTCAAACGGTCAAAAGAATCCAATCAAAGCATGGCGATGGGTAGCCCGATTTCGGGTAGTTGGGTGAAGCGACAGGTGTGACGCGGACGGGTACGCAGGCAAATACAAGGAAATTTTCACCAAGTTCACAGTGCGGCTTGACAGTATGAGGCGCGTGGTCGATAACACTTGTGCGGGATGGAGCAGCCCGGTAGCTCGCGAGGCTCATAACCTCGAGGTCGTCGGTTCAAATCCGGCTCCCGCAACTGAAAACCCTTCGATCGCAGTAGCCTGTGACCGAGGGGTTTTTTCATGCGTCCGCAGAGACATGGGCGGCTTAACCCGTTATCTGCCAATTGTTTACGCCCTTGCGCCAGCCTGTCGGCGTCTCTCTTTTCACCCCATGCGCGACACGTTTGTCCACACGATGTGGCGTCCTGTAGCACCGATTTTGGCCAAACTCTCTGCTGTCTCTGTCGTGCCTGACCGCGGGGTTATGGGATCGGTCGTCATCGGAGCGGTGGCCCTGGGTGGACTGGGCGGTATTTCCAAAAAGCGGCCACCTACTGAGTGCGACGAAGCTCGCAAAACAGGAGATAAAACTTTTTTTTGGGGGGGGTGCGCAAATTGCATAGACAGTGCATTTGGGTCAGTTATGGTGTTTCAACCAGTGGAGATAGGTCATCTGCGGTCGCAGGTGGCCTGGAGTCACCGGAATCAACTCCGTTTTACTAGTTGTTCGTTTATGCCAGAT
>JADHOA010000190.1 GCA_016779185.1 Rubripirellula sp. | reverse complement strand
CAGTTCATGGACATCAACACGCTCTACCAACTGCTTGCTGCGAGGCTTGCCAATGATCCGGCGTTAGAAATTGCTGATGGATTCATGATGATGGGTGACTTCTTTCACTGGCTACTGACAGGTAAGCGAAGCATCGAAGCGACCAATGCTTCAACCACACAACTGCTTGACCCTCGCACCAAATCATGGCGATTCGATTTAATCGAGCGGTTCAACCTACCCTCAAGACTTTTCACCGACCTGGTTGAGCCTGGCACCAACCTTGGCAACATTCAGGATTCGGTCGCCTCCACAACGGGACTCCAAAATGTTCCCGTGATCGTTCCAGCGACACATGACACAGCGTCTGCGGTACTCGCAGTTCCAGCAGAAAACTTTGCTCCCGCGAATCCATCTTGGTGCTACATCAGCAGCGGCACTTGGTCGCTAATGGGATGTGAAGTCAAAGACGCACGGATCAACTCAAAGTGTTCTGAACTCAACTTCACCAATGAACGAGGAGTATCGGGCAGCACTCGCCTGCTCAAGAATATTGGCGGACTGTGGATTTTCCAACAAATTCGCAAGTCGATGCAGAGGCGAAATCAGGCTCACGATTGGGCAGAGATGGTGAGCATCGCTGAAACCTCAACACCCTTTGAATTGCTGATCAATCCCGATGATCCCACGCTGGTTGCACCCGATGACATGGTTGACGCGATCAATGCATTGGCAATGAAGACCGGTCAATCGGCAACCGAAGAACCCGGTGTGCTATATCGAGCTGCACTGGAGGGTTTAGCACTGCGTTACCGTGCATGCCTCGGCATGCTCGAATCGCTAGTCGAAAATCAAATCGAACAGATCCACATCGTTGGGGGCGGATCTCTGAATGAGTTACTTTGTCAGATGACCGCAGATGCGTGTAACCGCACGGTGATTGCGGGTCCCGTCGAGGCGACAGCGATCGGCAACTTGCTCATGCAAATGATGGGTACAGGCGAAATTACGGATGTCGCGGAAGCCCGCCGATTGGTTCGAAATAGCTTCGAGACGAAAGTTTACCAGCCTCAAAACCATGTGTTTTGGGAATCAGCCGCCTCGGACTTTGCAAAACTATAGCGTGATCAAATTCGTTATTTGAAAAACGTTATCAATCACCGAAAGATTTGCCACTCGTGCTGTACGGCCGAGAGCTCTCGAGGTCTTAGCGGCGCATGAACTTAGAATCCGAGCGTTTGATCTCCCAAACGCTGGTGAAAAGCCGTATCTCCCACGAGGCAACACCCTACGCAGCGATGGAAAACTGCGATACATTCCCCTGCATCGCGTTCAACCCTTTTCTTTGATCCACGTGAGTAAGCGATGTCCAACGATTCTTTAGCGGAACGAAAAACCGAAATCCGAGCTGCAGCACATGCCGCTCGTAAAGCTCAGGAAGACAAAGACACCGTCAGTCAAGCAATTACCGATCGTGTCATGCAGTTGCCCGAATACGAGCGGGCTCACTGCATCATGTGGTACGTTGACGTTCGAGATGAAGCGAGAACGAGACACGCACTGCCCGCAGCACTCGAGAGTGGCAAACGAATTGTGATTCCTTATTGTGTCGATGGAGAACTTGAACTTTTCCATCTCGAAACGATGGATGAACTTGAAACCGGCATGTACAAAATCTTGGAGCCTAGGTCCGATCTTCGTGAAGTCGCATCCAAGCGAGTCGACGTTTCGGAGCTGGATCTGATTCTCGTTCCGGGTGTCGCGTTTGATGACCGTGGTGGCCGCACGGGCCACGGCAAGGGCTATTACGATAAGTTGTTAGAAAATGCAAAAGCGGAAACCCCGTTGATTTCACTCGCATTTGAATGCCAGATGTTTGACGAGATCCCGATGCAGGATCACGACATCTTCATGGACAAAGTGGTTACCGAATCCAAGGTGTACGACGGTATCGGTCGTAAAGGCTAAACAATAGATCTCACATGACAAATCTAACTGAACTGGTAGACGATACTTACGCCGAGGGCTTTCGAAGTATCTACGGCGAAATTTTGGTGACCGCCCGCGACCAAAAATGGCTTGGACATTGCGTCGCTGCTGTCACGGGTCATGCATCCAGCACGATCATGTGTGACTGCGAAGCGGGAGTTTCTCGTTGGATCAACCAAGAAGAAGCAGCCGCCGGGGCAACCCCTGACCAACGACCCGGCGCGGTCATTCAGTTTCATGTGCCTCGGTTTGTCAAAAATCGCGAAAAGCATCTCGAGAAGGTCATGCTGGCTAGAATCAGCCAAAATGTTCTGACTTGCCCGACAACTCGATGCTTTAACCATCTCGATACCGATCCGTACTTTAAGCTGGGACGAAAGGTAGCACTGTTCGGAGATCGGCATCAGTTTCGAGAAGAACGATTTGGCGAAAAAGGCTGGGTGATTCCAACACTAGGTGGTGACTTCTTTCTCTCTCGTCGTTTTGGCTTCCGAGATGGCGTCATGGGCGGCAATCTCTGGTTCTTTGGACCCGATGAAGCGGTAGCATTGGAGGCAGCAGAAAAAGCATCACAAGCAGCGGAAGCTACCGAAGGCGTGGTCACTACCTTCCCGGGTGGCATCGCATCAAGCGGATCCAAAGCGGGAAGTAGTTATGATTTTCTTATCGCCGCAACGTACGCAGAATTTTGCCCGACACTACGTGATCAACTCGGCGATCGCTCCAAGGTGCCCGCGGGCGTCGGCAGCATCATGGAAATCATCATGAATGGCCGTGACCTCGAAGCCTTGCAAGCAGGCACACGGAACGCAATTCTTGCTGCTGCGGAAACACCCGGCCTGTTAAAAATCAGCGCAGGCAATTACGGTGGCCGACTTGGCAAAACGTTTATTCATCTCCACGAAGTGATTGCCTAAACACCAACACACGAATTCTCCACCAATTTCCTGAACCTAACTCATCAAAGCACTCCTGTGCTTCATGATCGCAGAGTTTGCTCAATTCTAGGTTTGCTCAACACTGGAACGGTTCAAGTCGGGAATGGCTCAAGGCGGGGTTTGTTCAAACCGATCTTTGCCAGACAGGCCTGAAAGCATCTTCAAAACGCTAACGTCGGCCCCTAACGACCCGAGCCGACGATCATCATGATAAACCGGCAAAAACCCTAATCAGTGACTTACCACTTTATGATGTGCGGCTCGGTGACTTAAAAAAACTTCATCACCCGCTTTCTCAGCGAGTTGCCTGCCCGGCCCCATTCGTGCGACAATCACGCACCGACCAATTGATGACTCCACTATTTTGGAATCGATCACCAGCCAAAGGTCGGCCTACTTTGCCAAAGAAAAAATGTAAAGCAAAAAACGCTGATCAAGACACATTCGGAATATCACTCGAATCGTAATGAACTTCAAGGCGATCCGGTCTAGCGTTAGCTAACTCTTACCATCAGAAAAAATGCCGATGTCAACACAACCTTCGAAGATGCTGCTAACGCTTAAACTTATCACCGTTGGTGTGTTACTTTTAGCGTTCACCGCTACGGCACCGGGGCAGGCAAAGTTCGTTGCCAATTACGATGAAAGCAAGATACCGGAATATCAATTGCCGCCGATTCTCACCAGCCAATCAGGTCAACCGATTGAGTCGGCAGAGCAATGGCAAAATCAGCGACGCCCCGAACTCCTCGAACTCTTCACGACTCAAGTCTATGGGCGTGCCCCAAAAGCGGTTGCTATCTCTAGCAAGTTGATCCGCACCTCGATGGATGCTGCGAATGGAAAAGCGATTCGGCGAGAAGTGGATGTTACGTTCGGGGGCGAATCAGGATCCGTTACCATGCGACTACTGATCTACACACCAAAGAACGCGATCAAATCACCAGCGTTTTTAGGTTTGAATTTCCAAGGAAATCACAGTATCGACCCAGACCCAAGCATCAGTCTTAGTGATCGTTGGATGCGCAATCGAGAAGGCATCACCGAAAACAATCGTGCAGATGAATCTTCTCGAGGAGTAGCAGCGAGTCGCTGGCCAGCTGAATTAATCGTGGATCACGGTTTTGCATTAGTGACGATCTATTATGGTGACATCGATCCCGACTTTGATGACCAGTTTAGCAACGGCATTCACGGCGCTTTAGCAACAGAAGCGAGCGATATTCCAGCCGATGAAAAATGGGGCAGTATCGCTGGCTGGGCCTACGGACTCAGTCGAGCCTTAGATTATCTGGAAACGGATTCAATGATCGATGGTTCGCGAGTCGCAGTCTTTGGCCACTCGCGGCTCGGCAAGACTTCGCTATGGGCGGGTGCGAACGATCCGCGATTCAAAATGGTGATCAGCAATAATTCCGGATGCGGAGGCGCTGCCCTTAGTCGCCGAGCGATTGGCGAAACGATTGGCCGAATCAATACGTCTTTCCCTCACTGGTTTTGTGACAATTACCTGAAATACAACGAGAATGAAAATTCATGCCCCGTTGACCAACATCAACTTCTTGCCTTGATTGCCCCACGTGCACTTTATGTCGCAAGTGCGACGGGTGATCAGTGGGCGGACCCCAAGGGTGAATTCCTTGCATCCACCGAAGCAGACGCTGCCTATCGCCTACTGGGTACGCAGGGTTTTGGCAGTTCACATCCACCAGCGAACATGCCCGAAGCCGATCAGGCAATTCGTTCTGGCGTGATTGGATACCACCTACGAACCGGCAAGCATGATGTAACGACTTATGACTGGGAACAGTATCTAGAATTTGCAAAACGCAACCTCTAATCACTTTTGCATGACTAACTCGACTGGCTAAATGCAGCAGAACGATTCACATATCGCGTCAGGCTGCGTCGACACCGCAAAAGGACTAATCGAACCGGACAAGAAGAAGATGAACGGCATCGAGACGCTTCCGGTAATGGATTGCACCGAAGCACTTTTAGAGGCGTTAAGAAGACAGCAGGCGGTTGTCCTCAAAGCACCGCCGGGAGCTGGAAAAACAACGGCTGTCCCTCCAGCAATCTTGGACAGCGGAATCGTTTCTCCTCAACAAATTCTTGTTGTGCAACCTAGACGCCTTGCCGCTACCGCAACTGCGGCGAGGATTGCGGAACTTCGCGGATCCACGATCGGAAAAGAAGTTGGTTATCACGTCCGATTTGATAACAAGTCATCGGGTGAAACCAAACTGTTAACGCTAACCACCGGCGTGCTACTCAGGCGACTGATTGCGGATCCACTGCTCGAGTCCGCTGGTTGCGTGGTACTTGATGAGTTCCACGAGCGTTCGATTGAGATGGATTTAGCGTTGGGGATGATCGAGCAAATCCGAAAAAACTTCCGTCCCGAACTGCGATTGGTCGTGATGTCCGCAACGATGGATATGGCTCCGATCAAAGATTTCTTGAAAAATGCCATCAGCTTGGAAAGTGATGGGCGATCGTATCCCGTGGATATCCAATACGATCGAGAGATGCGACAAGAAGCAATCGAAACACAGATTGCTCAATCACTTCATCCAATCCTTCGGGAAACGAACGGTAACGTGCTTGTGTTCTTACCGGGTGTTGGTGAAATCCTGCGAGTCAAAAGACACCTTCAATCCCTGAAAGCTCGCATGACCGAGTGGACCGATATTGAGTTGATTGAGCTTCACGGATCGCTATCCCCGCAAAAACAATCTCTTGCTCTGCGTCCAACCCGTCATCGAAAGGTGATCTTGTCGACCAATGTTGCTGAAACGTCGGTGACCATTCCCGGAATCGAAGCGGTGATCGATTCTGGAACGGCGAGAATCCTAAATCATGACATGGGCACGGGACTACCAAAACTTCAGATTGAGCCAATTTCTCAGGCGTCAACCGATCAACGTGCTGGCCGCGCGGGTAGGACCGGTCCGGGAAAATGCCACCGCCTGTGGCCGCTGGCGTTACAAAGATCTCGGCGTGAGGCGGACCTCCCAGAAATCCTGCGCGGTGATCTTTCTGGTGTCGTCCTGACACTCGCAAAATTCGGAGAACGTGACTGCGACGGTTTTCCCTGGTTGACCAAACCGCCACTTCATGCTGTCGAGCATGCGACGGCAATCCTTCGACGACTCGGAGCAATTGATCACACCGGAGTGATTACCCCACTTGGTGAAAAAATGGTGCAACTTCCTCTCTCACCTCGTTTGGCACGACTGATGCTTGACGCGAACACTCGTGGGATCACCTATGAAGCTTCTCTTGCTGCAGCCTTGCTCAGTGAACGAGACCCCTTTCAAACGGGACAACTGCCGTCGAAACACGAGCAGGCCACATCATTGGGCTCGCCAAAAAGCAATCCAAAGCAGCCAATTGAACACTCGTTGAAACACTCGGTTCATGATCGTGGCAACCAGTGTGATCTTTGGCCAAGAGTTCAGACTCTAATCACGCTCGATCAAGATAGACAGCAACAAACGTCGACCTCACCCAGCGTTAAACAAATCCTGCGTGTCGCAAAGCAATTGCGTCGTTCGGTGAAAAACTTTGATTCGGACGACATGAATGGTAAGAGACTTAACGACCAGACTCGCGAATCAAACCAAGGCGAAACGGAATCGAAAAACCATCTACGGACAGACAACCGCAACACCAACAAGAAACCGTCCGTCGAGAATCTTCATCCCTCCATACGACTCGCGCAATCTCTCTTCTCGGCTTTCCCCGATCGTTTAGCAAAAAGAAGATCCAGTGCAACACCTTCTCGAGCAACCCGCTCACACTCATCGAATTCCAAAGATCGACAAAGCTTGCCTCGCGGGCGAGGGGTGCTCGGATCGGGAAGAGGAGTAATCCTTGGGCAACAAAGCAATGTGAAAGACCGCGATTTTTTCCTATGTCTTGACATGGAATCCAGTGGAGTTGAGGCAAAGGTTCGTCTTGCCTGTGGGATCAAAACGGAATGGCTCGACTCCGAAAACTCCGTCGAGAAAAATGCTTATCTGTACGACAAAGAAAAGAAGTCAGTTGTCGCTCGAAGACAACGCTTCATTGGCGAACTGCTCATTCATGAATCGCCAATCACCTGTTCGTCGGGAACGGAGGCCGCGAAAATCCTTTTCCACGAAACGAAACACCAGCTTCAAGATGTTTTGCCACAAAACAACCCTCAGATACCAAAATTAGTGGCGAGGGTGTCGCTCGTTCGGGATTACTTTCCTGATTTGAATCTGGTGGAAATCGACGACAAACTTTTAGGTGATATTTTATTCAACCTTTGCCATTATCACACCTCAATCGCAGCTCTTCAAAAAGCAGATTGGTACTCACAGATCACCAATCAGTATGACTACGACACCATGCGAGAGATCGACAGATTAGCGCCTTCGGCCATTCGCATTCCTAACGGACGCAGTGTGGGAATCAACTACGAAAAGAACAAGCCGCCAATGATTGCCGTGCGTATCCAAGAAATTTTCGGATGGAAGGAAACGCCTCGAATCGCCGAAGGCAGAGTGGCCATTCAACTTCACTTGCTTGGCCCCAATGGACGTCCTCAACAAATCACCGATGACCTCGAAAACTTTTGGTCGAATACCTATCAACACATCAAGAAAGAACTAAAACGACGTTACCCTAAACATGCGTGGCCAGACGACCCACTGACTGCGACTGCCACCCACAATGGGCTCAAACGTTAATTCTGGAACTAGGTGCTGCAACACCGGCCTCCGAACGAATCCACCCTTTCAGGAAACAACTTGAATCATCAGCCGCTCATTGAAGTTAAGGAGATCACGCGAGTTGCATCGAGCAACCAACGCGTACTGCTGCAGCAAGTAAGCCTTCAGCTATTTGATGGCGATCGCATCGGATTAAGCGGACCTAGCGGTAGTGGTAAATCGACGTTACTGCGAGCCATGGCTCACCTCGATCCAGTGCAATCGGGATCCATTCGTTACCATGGAAAAAAAGTGGCAGCAGAAGAAATCCCCGGATATCGAAGAACGGTAGCCTATCTACCTCAGCA
>JADHOA010000007.1 GCA_016779185.1 Rubripirellula sp. | reverse complement strand
CTGCGACTTCTCTACATCTGGCTTTTTTCGATTGGGCTTCGGCCTATCGACCTTCGCCTCATCCTCTCCAAGCTCTACGGCTTCAACGGCTACGACTTCACTTTCTTCGAACGATTCATAGAGCTCTGTAGATGCCTCATAAACCGGCATTACCTCTTCGGCCTCGACCTCAATCGGCTCAATATCGTCTTCGGGCAAGACTTCCAATTCTTCGATGAGTCCCCCCGATCCTTCTGTTTCGGAATCATATTCCCCACTTCGCAACTCGCCGATCAACTTGGTCGCTTGAAAGCGAGTGAGATGGCCGTTATCGACGAGCAGCTTTGCAACCGCTTCGGGAGTAACTCGAGTACCACCCTGCACAAGTTGCTCACGCAATGCCTCGATAATCTCTTGGTCGAGTAGTCCGAGGCTCTCCAATCGATCAATCAGTTCATTTGCTAACATAATTTGTCAAGAATCTATAAACGTCGGGGGCTATAAAACGCGGGTTGGTGGCGAACCGATTTTTTACCGCAAAAATAAAATTGTGTGGCTTGAGTTCATCTCAATCAAACTCCTCTACCTGCATCACTTCGAGCTGTGCATACCCTGCAATTGTTCCTGCATCCATTGCATCCACAAGCGATTTCAGCTTGGCCATTTCATGCACCTTCACTACTAATCGCATTCCATCTGTGTTTCCCGCAATTGCTTCCTTCAAAGCTGAGATCAGATTTTGCTTTCCGGGTGTTTCGCGTTCCCATTCGGGCGCCATAACGAGGAAAGAGCCAAACTCATCGACTTGAAGTTCAACCATATCCAGCTCCTCAACCTCCTCTTCCTGCACACTCGTACTTGGTGCGTCGGTTTGTTGACGGGGCATCTCGATCGACTTCTGCAAGCTAAAGGCAGCAGTCACCATGAAGAAGATCAGCAAGAGAAACGTAACGTCCACCATCGGAGTCATGTCCATCTCTTCTTCAGGACGACGCTTACGAGCGAGCACTGGCTCTTCATCTTCATCCTCTTGCAGAACCGTCTCGGCTAAACGGTCGCCTTGATCACTGAAAGCCATTACAGACGAACTTGAGTCAAGCACCTGATCGATCGGCAGATCAACACTTGCTGCGGGGCGATCCTGTGCACCAAGTAGGTCATCATCGGATGGATCATCCAAAAACTCGATGCCCTGATTCCTATCCGGCACGGTTACAGGAGATTCACATTTTGGGCACCGAACGCGTTTACCGGAAAACCGATCGTTGACCAGATGAGTCGCATTACAATGCTCACACGTGAATTGAATCGACATAACAAACGCTTAATTATTTGGCTTAACAACTTTTGAAACCAGGAGTGATCGCAGGTCCTCTTGATGAGCGACTCGGCTTTCCGGTTCCCGGTTAAATTCAAATTGCATCTATTCGACTATCAAACTCGAATCACTGTTCCTTGACAGCGATATATGTCGAATCCAAGTCCTCAAAAGCATCACCAATCAGCTTCTGAATTCTTGTGACTTGGCCGACTTTTACTTCAGAATCACCAAACAACATCACATGCTCCTTGGGAGTCCCGAGCGACTTTTCCATCTCGCTCGTGATGTATTCGATGATTTCAGTCGCTTGCTCATTCTCATCTGAGCTGAATTCTGTTCCATCAGGAGTACTCAAAACCACGCTGTCGCTACCGGACGGCTTGATAAAAATCACCGCAGAGTTTTTTGCAGAGATTGCCAACCCATTATCCGCCTCAGGGATGCTCCCAATTTTGGTTGGGTCCATGGTGGAACAAACGATAAAGAAAATCAGCAGAAGGAAAGTGATATCAATCATCGGCGTGATATCCATCTCATCATCCTCGCGTTTCTTTCGCGGGATGACAAAATCATCATCATCGTCCATCACATCATCTAGCTCACTCATTGAATTCAATCCTGTTCTTCAGGAGTCCTTCGTCGTTGATGAATCGTTGTGCACTTACCAATTTGGGCGAACTAACTCTGTGAGTTTTAAAAAAGGTTACGCTCGCTGACGACGCAGCTATTTTCTTGAGTCGCCCGAAAACTTGGCTAACGATGCTCGATACGATGCCATAAACCTAGCCAATCCGGCACCGACCAAATCCTCCATCTTGGCAATCCTGATATTTACATTCGCTACCAAGATCATCAGTGGGATCGCGATTGCCAGTCCGCAAGCAGTCGTCCGCAGTGCGATGTTAATATCCTTTGCAAGAAACTTTGGCTCAACTGACTCCGAAGTCGCCAACGTCTCAAAAGCTCCCATCATCCCGAACACCGTACCGAACAATCCGATCATCGGAGCACTCTTAATCACAGTGCTAACCCAAGATAAGCGATACTCGATGTCGCTCATCACATCACGTTGAAATCGATCCATGACAAATTGCCGAGCCTTTTTGTAACCCATTTCACGATGACGAATTGCCATCTCAACAATTTGTGGAATCGCTCGTCCGTCGCCTTCGCAATATTCTGACGTACCTTCGTAGTCACCGGAATCGAGCATTTGATCGATGTCATCCATAAAGACATCCTGATCTTCTTCAGACTTGAATCGTTTTTTATTAACTCGAGTCCAAACAATCACGATGCAATAAAGACCCCACAGCGCAACAGCAGCAAGTGCTCCGTAAGTCGCGTTGGAAATCATGTCGAATAAAGAGGCTAGCAGCATCAGGCGTTCAGTCCTTAAAAAACATGGAAAACTAGTTGTGTCGCGCTGATTAAGTCAAAGTCGCTTAAACGCAACCACAGGAAAACAACTGTGGAAAAAAGCTTGCACCTTCTATTAGATCAGCGAGGAGGAAAATACTTGAACTCTACTTTCGTGACTTTCGATAGCGTTGGCTAACAACCTCGAAAGCATAGTCCCCTCCATTTGACTTACATTCGAAAACGGTTTTTGCAATTTCGGTGACGGAAGGATGACCTTTACTGGTTGAGTATTCCAACTCGATCACAGCAAGTTGGTTCTCGAGATCCTTCGGTATAAACTTCAACATTTGGCGATTAGCAAGCTCGATACTTGCTGACGAAAGCAATTGCCTGTCAAACTCCATCAGTGGGCTGGGACTATTCCACATGAAGTAAAGTCTCTTTTCAGAAGCGGTGTCTTGAATCCTACTTTTCTGGACACGCGACGAGAGATTTGATGCGATATCAACACCCTGTATCGATCCGCCAATGGCACCAAGCTCAATCTTGAAGTAATCGAGTTGAGTGGCATACGACCGCACATCCCTTGCGGTAAAATTAAGTTGCCATCGCTCAAACCTAGGAATAATATCCTCGCCCTCACCGGGTGGTCCCGGGGGACGACTGTCGCCTGCCCCTGTCCCCGAGGTGGTTGCTGTTGCCGCTGTGTCCGTTGTCGCCAATGCCCCGGCTACAGAGCTCACGGCATCCGTGACTGCCTCCAAAGTATCCTGCAAAGTTGGTTCCATTAACTCCTCTACCTCCTCAGCTCCAGGAGGTTCGAAGTCTCGCTCAAATCCCTCCGGATTCTCTCCTCTACCGGCAGGGTTCTCAATGATGGGCTCAATCGCAAGCGGCGGAAATGACCAGCGGCTTGTCAACCAAATGATGAACAACATCGAAACAAATGTTCCAATGAAAATAATCAAAGCCATAAACAATGAGGTGACCGAATCAAATCGACTGGTCCGCAGCTTTTCCCTCTCGCGCAGTCTTGCTGCGACCCTAGGGTTTTCGATGGAGGTTGCGGTCGACGGGGTAGGAGTCGATGCCATGCGATAAGAACCTGAAACGACAGAAAAACAAGAACTGAGACAGCTTCAATACTGGAAATTGAAGCTTAATATGTCGCGAATCGCGCAAGCACTAAAGGTCATAGTCCAAGAAAACGTACTTAGGGTTAATAGTTCGATACCAGTCCCGCCACTTTTGCTGAGCCTGCTCGATTTCAACCCGAGACGGCTCGTCCGACATTCCATATCCATCAAACTTTCGGCTCAGAAACCGCAATCCATCTCGTGCATAGAGCTTCACAGGGCCATCTGGATCACTTAGGGCGTAAATGAGCGATGGAACCACTCGAAGGTCATCACTTCTGGCCAGAAGCTGAGCTGCAACTCGCCTTGCCTGCCATGACTTACTTCCCCTCACCAGGCGTTCTAGACGGTCAAGTTGAGCCGCACGACTTTTGGGGTCCTTCGACAGCTGCAAATCATCTGGAAGAGATTTCCCTTCGGTATCCCCTGCCCCGTCCTTCTCCAAAATATCAAGCATGTCCGTCACTTGGGCAGCGACAGGCCGACCTTTAATTTGAGTACCGTCTACCCGAATATCAGTCGTGTCGCTCGGCAGTCCATAACCTCCCGCCAAACTTCCTTGGCTCATCGTAAAGATAGTCTTTTGTGTACTTCGAATTAGGAACAACAGCGAGAAAGCCGTGGCGATTGGCTTACTCTCCCAGGTCTCTTTTCCGTTAAAGGAACCATCTCCTTGCTGAAGCTTACGAAGCTCGTCTACGCCTTGGTTGTACCAAGCTGGGCTAGAATCCTTCGGCAACCCTTTAGCGATCTCCCAAAAACTCTCGAGACGCTCGAGAGTGTAGAGACGATAAAAATAGTAAGCGTCAGCCTGAGAGGCTGGATTAGCTTGCCTCCAACGATTCAGCAAAGTCACCGAACCTAGAACTGGCTCCGGTGCAATTTTTACTCGACTGCGGCGTGATTTATTTTCGTCTTCTTTGAAGAGCTTGATCGCCTCTGGAAGCCCCGCGATCCCTGGATCTTTGTCCTCATTGGTATCTCCCCAAATCCTCAGAGCATCGCCGGCAATTAGAACACTACTACCACCCGCAATCGCCATCGACTGACTGACTCCAGAGTGACTATGGTTTCTCGCTCCGGTCTGCGAGGTAAGCGGTCGCCCCGGTCCCGAATCTCGTGCAAAGTACGGCCAACCGCCCTGCACGTCCTGGACTCGCATCAGCCACTGAAGTGCACTGGCAACCTTGGCGTAATCCAGTGGCAATCCATTGCGATCTAAAGTCCAAATCGCGAGTAATGCGTATTGAGTTTGTGAGATGTCGCCCTCAGACATCTCGTCAAACATCGGATAGCCAAACGATCCATTCCGGCCTTGGTAATCAAAGAGAAACTTCTGGACCGTTTCCATCTGAGGTCGATAACGGTCGGGATCCACTTCAGCAAACAACAGCACGCATACGGCAGCCTCATAATTTCGCTTCGCACCACTTGCCCCGCGCGACGCAAGAGAACCGACAATTCGCTCCGCAATGCTCAGACCTCGCTTGACGATCGGATGCTCAGGATCATGCCTGCACTTATGATGAGCATAGGCAACCAATACGGGCACACCTGATGACCCTGAAAAACTACCAGGCTCGCCTGGCAGATCGTTGTCTGTAAGAGTTTCCAAGTAAGCAAGGCCGCGGTCGACCATCTTCGTAACGACCGGATCCGTGGGTGTGTAACCACTCGCGTAACCAGCTAGGAGTGAAAACAGCAAAAAGACTCGCACGACCAGGAAACTAACGGGCCGAGGTTGTCGTTTCTTGATAATGAGTGAAATCATATGTGAACTGTGATGATGCACGCGCGATGGACGAAGCTACACGCGAAAATGGACAATGGCGAACCGAATCTCAAAAACCAACCCAAAACACCCTAAAGAGGGGCATCGATAAAGTTATCAAAATCCTAGACAGTAGGCCTCAATCATTGGGCATCCGATTGACGATATGCTGCATCATACCCTACTATCCCCATCCGAAGAGTTGATTCATCGGACATCTCGGACTACTTTTATTAGATTCGAGACGAGTAGAATACAATTTTTGGTCAGGTAGCTCAGTTGGTAGAGCACGGCCCTGAAAAGGCCGGTGTCGGCGGTTCGAGCCCGCCCCTGACCACTTCTTTAACGCCCGCCGCAGCAAACCCCTCTAAGGGTGGGTGATCTTGGTAGCAAATTGCTTCGAAAGCTTCTAATACCTACCACCAGCCACCGACCCAACGCCTGATTGGGTAACCTCATTTGCAGGGTCAAGCCTTTGGGAAGAATACGCTGGACCGAAAATGCTCCTTGTTAGCAGTAGTGTTGATTTGATTTTATTGATCTGAGACGAACATTGCGTTAGACAATTGGGCGACAATCGTCTACTCCAAGCTAGGCAATCTCTCAGCGATCCCGCGACGAGCATGCCAAATCTAACTCTTTATCTCAGTTTATCTTGCTAATGAATCATCTCAAAAGCGTTTTGAAGTCCATGCTGGCATGCGTATTAATCGCATTTTCTATCTTTTTCTGCCCACCTTTATCAGCGCAGGAAAACAAAACCGGTGTGAACGACGCACCAGCCACTGAGTCAGCGGCGAGTGACGAGAACGGTGCTGTTGTCAGCAAAACACCCGATGCAGACTCGGATAATCCTGCGGCAGAAACAGTTAACTGGACTCAAAAACTGGATGGAGCCTTTGGAGACTATTTAGTTTCTCCTGTTGCATCAGTGCTTTTTTTTGATTTCGGAACCGGACCAACGGAGAAACAAACCACCGACAAAGACGGCCAGACGACCACCGAGACCCTCCCCGGATGGCTGATTACACCGGCTTACCCAAATGGCATATCGGTGCCGTTTGTCGTTGTCTGGCTATTGTTTGGAGCAACCTTTCTAACGCTACGGATGGGCTTTATCAATTTCCGAGCTTTTCGACACGCAATCGATTTAACACGAGGCATCTATGACAACCCAAACGAGCAGGGTGATGTTTCGCATTTCCAAGCGCTCTCGGCTGCGCTTTCTGCAACGGTTGGCCTAGGAAATATTGCCGGTGTCGCGATTGCAATTGGACTTGGCGGGCCGGGTGCAACATTCTGGATCATCATGATTGGCTTGATAGGTATGACAGCCAAATTTAGTGAATGCACGCTTGGTCAAATTTATCGAGTCAAGGACAGCGATGGCCATGTGCTCGGCGGTCCAATGCGATACTTAAAATTTGGGTTAGCTGACATAGGAATGGCAAAGCTAGGAAAAGTGCTTTCACTTCTATTCATGATTCTCTGTGTTGGCGCGAGCTTTGGTGGTGGAAACGCGTTCCAAGTTGGCCAATCACTTGAAGCGATTCGAGGGGAAGTTACTATCCTGCAAGACTATCCCTATCTCTACGGCATTGTGATGGCAATTGCCGTAGGATCAGTGATCCTCGGAGGAATTAAAAGTATTGGAGCGGTTGCTGGAAAGTTAGTTCCAGTCATGTGTGTGGCGTATGTCTCTGCAGCCCTCTACATCCTTGCAATCAATGCATCTGAAATCCCTGCTGCAATCACTCAAATTATTACCGAAGCTTTTTCACCACAGGCAGCTTATGGAGGATTCCTAGGTGTCGTGATCATTGGTGTACAGCGTGCTGTATTCAGTAATGAAGCGGGCGTTGGATCAGCTGCAATCGCCCATTCTGCGGCGAAGACAGATGAGCCGGTTAGCGAAGGTATCGTAGCGCTGCTGGAACCTTTCATCGACACCGTATTGGTCTGCACCATCACAGCGCTTGTTCTGGTTGTGAGCGGCGCGTATGACGCTGAGACGTTCGTGGATCGCCAAAGCCCGGCGACCGTCATTGCCGCAGTACAAGGCAGTACACCAACTGGTGAAGTGAGCCCATCGGATATTTCCGCTGCGAAAGAATCTCTTCAGGAAACTATCGAGACTAAACGTGGTGCGGCGATGACGCTAGTCGCTTTCCGAAGTTGCGGATACACGTGGTTTGGCTACATCCTTTTTGGTGCAGTCGTACTCTTTGCTTTCTCTACCTGCATTTCGTGGTCTTATTACGGTGAGCGATGCTGGGTTGAAATGTTTGGGGAGCAGTTTTCGATTGTTTACAAACTTCTCTTTCTCGTCTTCACCATTTTGGGATCGATCGTCACCCGAGGAAATATTCTCGAATTCAGTGATTTGATGATCCTAGGAATGAGCTTCCCGAATCTCCTCGGCGTTTTCCTACTAAGTGGATTAGTAAAAAGGCGACTGGATGAATATTGGGGAAAATATAAGTCCGGCGAAATGAAGCCATACACGGGTAAAGAGACTGCGTAATGGCCTCTCGACCACTTTGCATCATCAACGCAGTGGGGCTAACGCCCGAACTCCTTCAACATGCCGCCCAAACAGCTTCGATCGGCGGTGTGTCTGCTTGGACAAGCCCCGTACCTGCAGTGACTTGCACCTCTCAGGCAACCATGCTGACGGGACTCCCCCCGTCCAAGCATGGGATCGTCGGGAACGGATGGTACTATCGCGACACTTCGGAAATCCGTTTTTGGCAGCAAGCTTCTAGTCTTATTGAGGGTAAAAAGTTTTACGAAGACTTTGAAACCGCAAAAATGTTCTGGTGGTTCAATCAATCAGCCCCTGTTAGATACAGCGCCACGCCGAAGCCTCACTACGGATGCGATGGATCGAAAGTTTTTGACATCATTGACCAAACAAGTTGTTCACTGGTTGAAAAACTTGGCCCCTTCCCTTTTTTCACTTTCTGGGGACCCAATGCAGGACTCCCATGCAGTCGCTGGATTGCAGAGGCAACCGCTTTGGTTATGCGTGAAAAAAAACCGCAAATAACGCTCGCATACCTACCTCACCTCGATTACGACTTCCAACGATACACCGATCCAAAGATTGAACGGGTACGAGAACTTGATGATTGTGTCGCAACCATTCTAAATGCGGCGGAACAAATTAATGCTCAAGTAGTTGTAGTGTCTGAATACGGCCTTACTCCAGTAACTAACCCCATACACTTGAATATCCACTTGCGTCATGCAGGCCTACTAAAAGTCCGAAGCGGTCCGTTTGGGGAAACTCTAGCACCAGGTGACAGCCTTGCCTTTGCGGTTGCGGATCATCAAATCGCGCATCTTTATATTCGAAGCCAATCCGATATTGATCGAGTGAGGCGCATCGTGGAATCCGTTCCCGGGGTAGCCGCAGTTGTGGATCCTCGTGACTTGCAGTTAGACCATTCCAGAAGTGGTGAACTGATTGTTCTTGCCAACGAGAACTCGTGGTTCACCTACTACTACTGGTTGGACGAAATGCATGCCCCGGACTTTGCACGAACGGTGGACATTCATCGAAAACCTGGCTACGACCCCTGTGAACTTTTCGCCTCTAGCAAAACGAGAGCAATCGCACGCCTCATCCAAAAAAAAGCAGGTTTTCGCTATCGCATGGACATTGTGCCATTAAATCCAAGACTTGTAGGCGGCAGTCACGGACTATTAGCTTCCTCTAAAGATCAAGGCCCTCTAATCATTGGCCCAGGCATTTTACCCGATAACATGCTGGAGTTTCCGGCATACTGCAGGGGACTATTACAGTCGTGATCCTACGGGAATAAAGTCGGGAGTGAGCCGCTGCGACTAATGTATTGCAAAGCGACTTCGGCGCAACCCAGACGGATCGCAATGGATTACTCAGAGACGCCGGATGAATCTTCCTTAGGAAAGTATTCCCTGACGACTTGATAGAACTCGTCAGCGTTTGCGACTCTCGCAACGTGAGTCCGAAAAAACCGAGCACCTCGTTTGCCTTGAGCATAGCAACATGCGTATTTCCTCATGAGAACGGTTCCTTTTTCTTCACCGAACCGATCAACAACGAGTCGATAATGATTTAACATCACTTCCCTCTGTTCATCTAGAGTTGGATCAGCTGGAATCCCATCGCCTCTTAACGCTGCGGCTGCCTGGGCAAACAGCCACGGGCGCCCTAGGCACGCACGCGCGATCATTACACCGTCAACATTGTATCGTTCAAACGCATTGACAACCTTTTGAGCCGAATCAAGATCACCATTTCCAATAAGAGGAATCTCCTTTAAGTGATTCTTAATCTCGCTAATACGATCCCAATCTGCATGACCCTTAAACATATCTTGTGCCGTCCGACCATGGACCGTTAAAGCCGCTGCTCCAGATTCCTCGACGACTCTCGCTATTTCATTGCAATTGATATTATCTCGACTACACCCTAATCGAATTTTTGCCGTAACCGGGGTGGGTGAGCATGCTTTGACCAGTCGACTAATGATTGCCGACATTCGACACGGCTCACGTAGAAGATAACTTCCACTGTGAGCTTTCTCCGTGACCTGCCGGACAGGACATCCAAAGTTAATGTCAACGATACTTACCCGATACTCCTCAACCAGCCGTAAACCGACCTTTGCCATCGTCTCAGGATCATTATCCCAAATTTGCACTGCAAGGGGACGCGCTTCATCGGCAACTCCCCATAATCGATCAGGATGCTCGGCAACATTCTGATCCATCCATACGAAGCCGCGAGCATTCACCATCTCAGTAGCCAATAATCCAGCACCACCAAACTGACGTACCACCTCACGAAAAGCTGCGTTGGTAAAACCAGCCATGGGAGCTTGCAGAATAGGAGGATCAACAGTGACATCACCAATGCGAAGGCTCGGTATTTCCATTCTTTGTTTAGTTTAATTGAGGATTCAAAATTCACTTAGCAGCAAGCTTGGCCTGCAAATCAACGATACAAATACATTGTTCTTTACCTACACCTGAAACTCATCGTTGAGTTCAAGCCAACGCTCCTCACATTCCTCCAACTGCTGAACCAAACTTTGTATCGACTCATGCAATTTCATTGCTTTACCGGGATCCGTTTCTGACATCAACTGATCATTCAACTGGCGTTTTTCGTCGTCAAGACTTGCTATTTTTTTCTCGAGATTTTTTATCTCCTTCTCGACCTTCCTCTGATCACGACGTGTTTGTCGGTAGTCGCTTGGCCCAGAAGGATCACTCACCGCAGATGCTGTGGTCTTTGCTGAACCAGCGTTGCGGTCGCGTTCTCCTGAATCAATTTCCAGTTCGACTGACTGCAGATAAGCTGCATAGTCACCAAAATAATTCTTGACTTTACCATCTCTAACCTCGATGACACTTGTAGCGACTTGCCTCATGAAATGCCGATCGTGACTGGTAAAGACAACCGTACCTCGGTACAGCTTGAGAGCTTCTGCAAGTGCTTCGACGGTTTCAACATCTAAATGGTTTCCTGGCTCATCAAGAACGAGAACGTTTGCTGTACCTAGCAATAGCCCTGCCATACACAACCTTGCTCGTTCTCCACCGCTGAGAACTTTGACCTTCTTTTGAATGTGTTCGTCTCGAAACAGCAACGCGCCTGCCATCGCGAGGATATCTTGTCGAGTGGTACTACTATTGGAAACGTATTCCAAATGCTCCAATACCGTCAGCCTTTCATCGAGGCTGGTGTAAACGTGCTGCGCGTACGTTCCAATCTCGACTCCGAATCCCCACTTTAATGACCCTGCCAGCGGGTTAAGGGAGTAGACGAGTGTTCTGAGCAAGGTGGTCTTTCCCTGTCCGTTATCGCCAACGATTGCAGCCCGCTCACCGTGCTCAAGTTCAAGATGGATTCCTTCCGCAACACGGCGATCCGCATACCCAATCGATAGATTTTCACATCGCACAGCAGTCCCACTGCGTGGTTCCACTTTTGGAGCCTGAATAAACACAGTAGGTTCGTCGACTGAGATCTCGTTAGTCTGCAGTCTTTCAAGCTGCTTCGCCTTACTTCGAGCTTGGCTGGCAGTGGATGCATTGGCTCGATTTTTCTCAATGAATCGCTTCAGCTGTTTCTGCTTCGCGATCACCGTTGCGTTGACGCGTCGATCGTGTTCTCGCCGTTCTTCTCGATACTCCAAGAAGCTATCGATTTTGCCGGGAAACATCGTCAGCTTGCCACGAGAAAGCTCCAAGGTCTGTGAACAAGTCGCGTTCAAGAAAGCGCGATCATGACTGACAATCAAAGCCGCCTTATTGAAACCCCGTAAAAAATGCTCTAACAAAATCTGGGTTCGCAGGTCCAAGAAGTTCGTTGGTTCATCGAGCATGAGGAGATTCGGGTCTTTCAGCAGCAGAGCAGCGAGCTTAACACGCGTTTGCCAACCACCGGAGAGCGATTTCACTGGCCCTTCAAGATAGGCTCCTTTGAGCTCAAATTGGCCTGCCACTTCACCGCAACGCCAGTCGGGCTGCTCACTATCCCGCATTAAAAAATCGAGAGCGGACTCCCCGGGTAAAAACGGATCGTGCTGCCTCAAGTAGCCAATTCTTAGCGAGGGATGGTGGATCACTTCCCCCTTTTCGACATCCTCATCCCCCAACAGGACCTTCAACAAGGTTGACTTCCCAGCACCATTGCGGCCAATAAACCCGACCTTGAGATCATCGACGAGCGACAATTCAGCACCATCCAGGAGAACCTGGTCGCCAAACCGTTTATGCGCGTCTCTAACTTGTATCAATACTGCCATTTCAGTGGCCAAAATGCTCGTATAGTTGCGACAACCGCCATGAAGACCCTACTCTTGATCCCCGAAGCGGAATTCGCAAGGTCCCTTTGACAGTTCAATCCAACGAAAACCGCTTTTCCAGACGTTGAATTCATTGGGAACATCTATCGCGGAATCTCGCGATTTTCTAAATTTTAGGTTCCGCGAATCACGCCTGAGCCAAATAGCGTCTCGCTTGCCACCTGTAGCACCTGATCAGCCCACCCGATCGTCTTGCCGCGCCCATGAACGACTACAATTTGGACTACATCGATGACCTGTACGTTCAGTACGTACGAGACCCTTCGAGTGTATCGGAGGGCTGGCGCCAGTACTTCGAACAATTTTTAGTGCTCAATCGGCCCAGCGCCGCATCGGCACCCCCTCAACGAGGATCCTCAACTACAGGCCCAGCAGAAGCAGCCTGTGATCCTTCCGCGATGGACCAAGCGATCTGGCTTTCTCGAATTCAAGACCGGGTGAACAATCTCGTCCGCGAATACCGCGTTAGAGGTCATTTAATCGCAAATCTTGATCCTCTTGGACTTCAGAGATCAGAAAGCCCTGAACTCAGTCCAGAAATATACGGTCTGAGCGAAGATGATTTGAATCGGCCCTATGACAGCACTGCTCTAGAAAATGTAATGGGCGGCACGATCGAGGCGATTCTTACGAGACTTAAAAACACCTACTGCCGAAGCATCGGTGTGCAATTCATGCACATCAATCGACGAAGCATTCGCGACTGGTTACAGCGACGAATGGAGTCGACGGAAAATCGTCTTGAACTTCCGCACGAGGTTCAGCGACGTATTTACGCGAGGCTAGCGGACGCCTCTATCTTCGAAGAATTTGTTCGAAGAAAATTCGTTGGCGCTAAAACTTTCTCTCTCGAAGGTGCTGAAACACTGATTCCGATGATCGATCTAGCCTTAGAAAAGGCTGCCGAACATCAGGTTAAAGAAGTAGTGATGGGAATGGCGCATCGCGGCCGCCTCAATGTGATGGCGAATATCCTAAAAAAACGCGCGATGAATATTTTTTGGTCTTTTGATGACCCCAAACCTGAAATGAATCGCGGAGGTGGAGATGTACGCTACCACCTCGGATATAGCAGCGACTGGAAAACGGCATCGGGTGATAACCTGCACATTTCGCTCTGCTTCAACCCTAGCCACCTCGAATTCGTTAACACCGTGGCCCAAGGCCGGTCTCGCTGCAAACAGGATCACCGGAATGACATCGACCGCCAAGAAGTCATGACGATCCTCATCCATGGAGATGCCGCATTTGCTGGGGAGGGAATCGTACAAGAGACCCTGAACCTTAGCGAACTAGAAGGTTACCGAACGGGCGGAACACTTCACATCGTCATCAACAATCAAGTTGGCTTCACGACAGAACCCCAACAAGGACGAAGCACAACCTACGCGACCGATATCGCAAAGATGCTGCAAATACCGATTTTTCATGTTAACGGTGAAGATCCGGAGGCTGTGGCCCAAGTGGTATCACTTGCGATGGACTTCCGACGTGAATTTCAGAAAGACGTTGTGATCGATCTTTACGCGTTTCGCCGCTGGGGACACAACGAAGGCGACGAACCTCGCTTTACCCAGCCGACGATGTATGCAGAAATTGATCGCCGAGCGAGCGTTCGAGAACAGTATCTCGCTAGGCTTCTCGAACTTGGTGAAATCAGCCAAGAGGAAGCCGAACAAATTCAACAAGAACGCATGGAGAAACTCGAATCGGAATTCGAAGCAAGCAAGAATGAACCATTCGTGCCAGATACCCAGACATTATCCGCAAACTGGAGTGAGTATTTTGGCGGGCGTGAACCGCATGAACCTACCGACACCACCTACGACCAATCAAAAATCACTGAGCTCTTAGACGCACTTACAAGACTTCCGGATAATTTCTCTGCTCACAAGAAACTAAAACGTCCAATGGCGCTTCGCCGTGATATGGCATTGGGCAAGAAACCATTGGATTGGGCCAGCGCCGAGGCTGCAGCGTTTGCTACTCTCTTGGTCAACGGGCACCCAATTCGCATGACCGGTCAGGATTGCGAGCGCGGCACCTTTAGTCAAAGACACGCTGTCCTGCATGATCCGAAAACGGGTAATCGCTACGTACCATTAGAAAACCTAAGTCCCCAGCAAGCTCAACTCAAGCTCTACAACAGCCCCCTCTCCGAGGCAAGCGTCTTAGGATTCGAATATGGCTACTCCCTTGACTGCCCCGATGGCCTGGTGATTTGGGAGGCGCAATTCGGTGATTTCTGGAACTGTGCTCAGGTGATTGTTGATCAATTTATCGCGAGTGCCGAGGACAAATGGAATCGACTTAGTGGCCTCGTCATGCTTTTGCCACATGGTTTCGAAGGCCAAGGTCCTGAACACTGTAGCGCGCGTGTTGAAAGGTTTCTCGCGATGGCTGCAGAGCACAATATACAGGTTTGCCAACCAACCAGCCCAGCTCAGTACTTTCATCTCTTGCGCAGGCAGGTGATTCGTAAATGGAGAAAACCACTGGTTGTCCTGTCACCCAAAAGCCTATTACGACACCCAAAAGTGGTCAGCTCACTAGAAGACATTGCAAATGGAAGCTTCAGGAAAATTCTCCCTGATGAATCCATCTCTCTCGAAGATTGCCAACGCCTAATTCTTTGCAGCGGAAAAATCTACTACGACCTAATCGAGGAACGGGAGCGCCTAGAACTTAGCAATGTGGCGATCATGAGAATTGAACAACTTTATCCGCTCAGCATCGAAGAAATCAGATCCTCAATCCAAGGATTACCCAATGGCTCTGAAATCCTATGGGTACAGGACGAACCAACGAACATGGGTGCTTGGCCGTATATCAAGTTCAACTTCGGTGATGAACTCAATGAAACCTATCAGCTGAAACGCGTGAGCCGTGTGGAATCAGCGAGTCCAAGCACAGGTAGCTTAGCCGCCCATAAACTTGAACATGCTGAGCTAATGGAACAGGCATTTGCAGGGATCTGACTGAACTTGCTGAATTGCTAAGTGGGCTGACGCATGAAGTCAACGAAGCTATTTCCCCTCACGCAATTGATTAAAGTACTGCATCGCGTGCTCTCGCTCGGATCTAGGTAAGACTTGATTCTCTGTGGGGCTATCCTTTTCTTGTAGCGAGACTTCGATTGCTTTCTGTAACGTCTCGCGGCTAACCCCCTTGCGATTGGGACCGTCTGCAATCCCAGAAATTACAGCTCGCCCCCGAGTCAGATCCCCCTTCACACGCGATTGATAGGTATTCGTCTCTGTTGCGCTTTCAGGGCGATCGCCTGATCCGTTACCTTTGCCCAGCCCACTTCCACTCCCGTTGCCAAATTGATTTCCCTGCCCTGCTGTTGACGAGCCTGATGTTTTCGCAATGGCATTAGAGGGTTGATCTCCCAATCCGCTTTTCCCACCACACTCTGAACATCCTTCACCAGCACAACTTTGGCATCGCATCGCATTTTTCGAAATAGTTATGTCATCCAAGGCCGCTTCTAAATCTCGCAACTCACTCGACTCATTTTGCAAACTTTGCAGGCTTTCAGCTAAATCTTTAATTGACTTTCCTGCATCGAGGCGCTCGTCACTCAACGCCTGACTAGCTTTACTCACTGAATTAGCTAATTCACTCAATGATTGAATCTGTGGGTTCTGCTGTCGCAGACTCTCAAGTTCTCGTTCAAGTTGCGAGATTTCTGCACGATCTCCTGACTGCCGAGCAGCATTGAGTTTGTTCTCAAGCTCATCTTGGCGATCTTCATGTCTTTTCACTTCTTCATTGAGAGCGTTACGAATTGAATCGAGCTGTGACTGCAGTGTTTGCTTATCTTTGTCACTCAAATCTCCTTTCTCGAGCTTACTCCCATAGTCACTCATCAATTCATTGGCTCTCTGAAAATCCCCCTCGGTAATTGCCTTGAGAATATCTTGATCGGCCTTGTCCGTTGTGCCATTAATTGGCGACAGCGACCGCTTCACAGCTTCAGAACGACCCAATTGCGAAGCGCGTTCCTCCAATTGCTTTCTTAAGTCATTCATCGCAATCATGGTTTGCTTCTGATCAGCACTCGGATTAGTTGCCAATCGCTCTAATTTTTGTTCAAGGCGGCTGAATAAATCTTGAGCCTCGACTAGGTTTTTTGCTGCTGCATTTTTTTTCCGCTCTTGAATTGTTTTCCTTAATAGGCGCACCGTGTCAGTAACTCGCTGCGGTTCTATGATCTCTTGTGAGGACAACGCACCCGCAATTCCTTTATTTTCTAGGTCAATCAACGAGTAAGAGGCAAATAAAATTGGAAGGAAGCAGCACGGTAAATAGAGAAGCCGATTAGGTCGAAGATCAAACTTTTCGGTGACAGCAAGCCCACTGACGGACCGCTCTGCATCGGCGATCTGTGCTGCAGCGACTGAGTTACATGACACGTTACTAGCCATGTGCAAAGCGGTGCTAATTCTTTCCTGAAGCTGATACCTACGGTCTAGCTCTTGCGCGACAGACGAATCACTTGGGGCTTTCAGCCAAGTTAGAAAAAGCGAAGCGTTCAATGCCAAACCAAATACGATGGCTAAGAAAACATCGCGCCACAGAGACAAATTGAATGCCCAGTCACCGAAATACAAGGCTAAAATAGCAATTAGAGAAATGATTGAAGCCGCGGTAAACGTGTAACACAAGGATCGGCCAAGACCAGCGCAAACCAATCTGATCTTGGCTTGACGAATCACACGACGAATACTGTTCATCTCACTTTTCTCCGAAACCCATGGTCACCAATGCCTACAAGCTAACCGTTTTCTCGTCTTTTTCAAAATTAATTGTGGAAAAGAGGATCGCTGAGGCTAGGACATGAGCTGATCATCCGGCTTGAAAGTCAAAAATAACTATTTGCGAAAGCAACATGTCAAAAACGGAACAAAAGGCAAGTAGCTCGAGAGAAAGATCAGTCGTGATCTTTGATGGCGAATGCAATTTCTGCCGTTCGCAAATCCATCTTCTCAAATACCTAGATTGGGGAAACCGTCGTCTGACCTATCTGTCGCTTCACGACCCCCTAATCGATCACGAATTCCCGATGCTTGATCGAAACCAACTGTTGCAAGAAATGCATATTATCGATCAATCTAATCGTATTTTCGCTGGATCAAACGCGGTGAAGTATCTATTCAGAAAACTACCGACACTGTGGTTATTTGCACCTATCGTGCATTTCCCAGGTACCAGTCCGATATGGCGATTCCTCTATCGAGTTATCGCTAAAAATCGATACCGCCTTTGGGGCAAAAGGTGTGACAACGAGAGTTGCAAAATCAACTAGACAAAACTCGCAAGATTACCGGCCGATATTCACGAATTACTCAAACCAGTCGACGGCATTTTTAAAAATTGCAAAGCCATCACCGTATTCAGGCTGCTCCACGCGTCTGGTCCACGCGGGATGATGAGTGGGTTCAAGGTGTCGTTCTGGGTGTGGCATTAGACCAAAAACACGTCCCGAAACATCACAAACTCCAGCAACATTTGCATCGGCACCATTTGGATTCGACGGGAAGGGTAAAATATTGTCTTCAACGCCACTTGATTCATTTTTAGAGTATCGAATCGCCAACCTGCCCTGAGACTTGAGCTCAGAGAGGATTTGCGGACTCGAGGCGACGAATTTCCCTTCGGCATGCGCCATCGGTAAATACATTCGCTTGACATCGCGAAGAAAAACACATGGTGTGGTATCCACGGCTAGATGAACCCATCGATCTTCAAACCGTCCATGATTGTTCCATGTCAGTGTCGCAGGGGCGGAATTACCGTCTCCCACACCCTGAGTAAGGACACCGAGTCTCATTAGCACCTGCATTCCATTACAAATTCCTAAAATCAGGCGATCTTCATTTCCCTGAGCAAAGGTGTGAACCAAGTCACCCAAATGCTGCTTTAATCTTGTCGCGAGGATCCTCCCTGCCGCGATGTCATCTCCATAGCTAAAACCTCCTGGAACACACAAAATCTGATATCGATCTTTTAGAACTGGATTTTCTATCAATCGATTCACGTGAACTCTCTCAGCGATGGCGCCTGCTTTTTCAAAGGCATAAGCGGTCTCCTCATCGCAGTTAGTGCCGGGAGCTCGAAGAACAAGGACGCGTGGCGACGACATTGTGGTATAGATGGCAAAGTGGAAAGAAATGGGATGGATCGAGTGTAGACCGATAAGGTGATTTTGGAAAGCACAGCCAAATTAAACCCAATCTCTCGCTTCGCTGCTCGTAAGTCTGCTTTAAAAATGTGGTAATTTATTGATAAAAAGCTGAACAAACTGCCGGTCCCAGTATCAGATCAGCGTTAACCTACTCTCATCAGAACCACCAAGCCTCAGCTGTGCAAAAGACCAAAATTAAATGGATCGTCGGTTTCGGTCTAATAGGTTCGATTGTCTTGCTGTTGCTGTCTGGCATCAAAATAGAGTCAACACAGAAGATCCTTTCTCTTTCCAATCGCACTGCACCCATTCTATTTGTACTCATTGGCAGTCTCGCACTGACACTATTGGTACCGAAAACACCTGTATCCGTATTCAGCGGTGCAGTATTTGGTTGGAAGCTAGGTACCGCTTTAATGCTTGCAGTTGCGTTAATTGCGGCCGTTGTTAATTACTATCTAGGCTCTTATTTTTTTCGCTCCACAGTCATTCACGCTGCAAGCTCTAACAAATACAAGTTATGGTTACCGGTTTTACGGTTAGCAGCGGAGACAGCAAATACAAAATCCCATTTCCTTGTGCGACTGACCCCCATACCGACGGCGTTTATCAGCTACATCATGGGAGCGATGGGTAGCCGAATAAGACCCTTTCTTATGGGAACTGCATTAGCAGTGCTTCCGCAGTCTCTGTGGGTAAACGTCGGCGCAAATTCCGAGATAATGGATTCCGGAACAATTAACACAATGAAACTTTTTAGTTTGTGTGTGTCGATTGGAGCAGCAATCTTGGCGTCCACTTGGATATCGCGAAGGGTTCGCAAGGAATTAAAAGCAATCGACTGATTGACTCCATCAACAAAGCGCAAACAAGGGTTGTTAATGACCCACAGCAACAAGTCGCTTCAGTGCTGAATTGGTTCATGAATGTCTTAGTAATACCTAGTCCTAAAGATTAGCTCAATTAGCCGGCCGTTTCACGCTTTTACCCAATTACCGTGGGAGACAAATTACAATTCATGTTCGCGTCGAAAGAGGTATTCATTACAGCCCCATCCACTACCCACCGTCTTTAGCTTCTCTAGAACAAAACCGTGGGACCTTAACTGCCTAACAACATCATCTGGGGATGCAACTTCAAAAGGCAATCCACCAATCCAATCAACCCAGTCATGCCAAGCCGACATCCCTCGGTCTTCTTTCTTTTTACTCCAGTCAGCGAATGGCAAAGGATTTTGGCGACGAATCAATCGAGCCAAAGCAAACTTCAATTCATACCAACCCGCTATGCATATTACATAAATTGGTCGCAAAACGCACGGCAAGTAGTTGTAAGCCATCTTGATCGATTTCCAACGCTTACTAGCGTTTCCTTGCTGGTTATAAATCGCCAAACAAATTGAACCATCGATACGCACCGCTGCAACAGCATTATTGATTGCCTCATGCATGTTTCCCGTATGGTGAACAACTCCCCAGCAGTAAACCAAATCAGCCTGACCGAAATCTGACAGTAGTTTCGCATCAAGCACAGAACCTTGGCTAATCCTCCATGACTGGCGGGAAATACCGAATTGATCCCTTAAACGCTCCGCGCAAGTGACCGAATTCATATCAAAGTCGATTGATAAAACGGTGGCACCCAGCTGGTGTGCCGCAAGCGAAAAAATCCCACTGCCACACCCGATATCAAAGAATGTGCGGCCGGCAAAGCTTTCTAATTCAAAGAGTTCTTTCAAAGAACGCACCGCTTCTTTGATTCTTTGGTGATCTATTTGTTCAGAAAATGCCAGCCAGTTCTCGCCAAACCCGAAACGCTTGACCTTATACTCATCTACCATCGAGAGGTGAACCTTACTAATCACTGCCTAACTTCTTGCACCGCTAATGCGTTATCGCCGGTGATTTTATTCAAAGCAGATAAGGAATAATCATGACTTTATTCAATCTGCATAATACCAATCCGAAAACATTCATCGTCGCCTAGATTTCATCATTGTGAAATCGATGTCGTAAATTGTATTTAGAATATGTCCCCCACAACCCTTCAGTGATTAATGAATTCGAAAATGAAACAAACACTTTCCACATCCCGCAGTCGAAGACACTTTTTAAGAACCGCGTCTGCTTTAGTTGCAGCACCCGCAATTGCCACGAGTAAACGCACTGCGGCTCAACAGGTAACGGGAGATGGAGAACTGAAGTACCACTATGATCATTTCTGTGTTGAGCTCCCTGCGCAGTTTCATTGGCAAACGACTCATAATGTAGCAGTTGACAGCGACAACAACCTTTACGTGATCCACGAAGGTTCCGAGCGACTTGCAGATCACCCGTCTATCTTTGTTTTTGACGAAAAAGGAAAGTTTATTCGCTCTTTTGGTTCACAGTTTCAAGGAGGTGGTCACGGCATCGACATTCGAGTAGAGAATGGAATCTCGTATCTTTATGTTGCTGCGTATCAGCAGGTGAAGGCGATTGCAAAACTTACGCTGAAGGGTGAAGTAGTTTGGATTAAACACGCGCCGACTGGCAGCGGTCACTACGCTGCAGATGAGGCAACGAATCCTCGAAAGGTTTGGGGAAGAAACCGATTCATGCCAACCAACTTTGCCTTCTTACCAAACAACGAGTTTTTGGTTGCAGACGGGTACGGATCTTACTTTATCCACCGCTACAGTGGAGATGGAGAATGGATCTCTTCGTTTGGTGGTCCGGGTAGCGGCGCCGGCACATTTAGTCTGCCGCACGGTATTTGGATTGATAGTCGCAAACAAGATGATCCCAAAATTGTTGTCGCGGATCGTGCTCACAATGCACTCCAAGTGTTTAGCTTGTCAGGAGAGTATCAGTCGACGATATCTGACTTTGGATTACCAGCTAACCTTGATACTTTTGACAATCTTCTTTTAGTGCCAGAACTTGTTTCAAGAGTCTCAATTCTTGGCACAGATTATAAAACCATCACAACCCTAGGCGACGATCGCGAGCGAATAGTCAACGACAAGGAGACTAATTCCGGGTACACCATTCGAACCACGCCAGATAAATGGCACGATGGTAAATTCGTCCACCCTCATGATGCTTGTTTTGATCTACAGGGTGATATTTATGTCGCAGAATGGGTCTCAACGGGACGGATTACCAAATTAACGCGAGCGTAAGAAACGTGCTTCACCCAAAGCAATACTACTTGTCTGGGTTATTGCGTTTACGCTGCACCATTACCAATAGTCCCAGTAGTGTTAACCCTACGCCTGTGATCAACGAACTGGTCACGGGCTCGGAAAAAAAAATGATTCCAGCCAATGCTGCCATCGCTACCTGAGAAGCATTCAAAAGGTTGACCGCGACGACAGGCAGTGATTTCAAAGCAATAGATAGAGATACAAACGCGCAGAAATTCAAAAGACCGGCTACGACCATGGTGCCCCATTCATCCGGCGGCACCTCTAAGATTAAGACCGCTCCAATTCGGTAAAACGAAAATGCCCACAGCGCTACCGCTCCAACACTTCCGCTTAGGAACATCGTAAAAGGTGCCGAAAGACCACCTGTTAGTGCCTGACGCATCACAGTCCCGAAAACGGCATATGCAATTCCTGACATTGCGGCACAAAGTGAGCCAATCCCAACCTCACGGGCTGTACTAGTCGGTTCGAAGTCGCTGCCGACAACAGCTTGTTGTGCAAGCTCTGGGTGACTACTGGGTGATGAGAGTACCAGAATCGAGGCCAACAAGATTAACATTGCGACAAGTGTCCGCAGCTTCACTTTTTCATGCAATAACCATCTTCCGAATATTGCAGCACCAATAATCATGGTGCCAAGCGTTATGGGGACAGATACTGCCAAACCAATTCGCCCGAGAGCTAATTGAAAAAAAGCATTGCCAACGAATTGGCCCAATAACGCTGCCAGTATAAATCTGGGGACCATGCGAAAACTGCTCGCAATCAATTCCCCACGAACAATCATCCACACCAAATAGGGACCCAAGAAAGCAACCGTCGGTATCGCTTTGACGGCTGACACGAGAAAGGCGTCTATGTCAACACAATGCCGTAAAGCAACATTTGTGGCGGTGTAGAGTACTGCTGAGCTGAGACCAAACAAAACTCCCGCAAGCATGCCCATGGGAGGCCGAATCGATTTAGAGATTTCATTCTTTTCATCTCTGCGAAACGCAGGCCCTTGACTCACTGGAACTAATCCATCTCGGGCTTCTCCTGTCATGCTTCTTCGAATTACTCTCTTAGTTGTGACGCTTGAATCACCCAAGCTGGTTGAACTTGTGGCGTTTAAACCGCTTTCAGAGTACTGCGATGTGACGTGAAGCAATAGGGTGGCAATTGACACGAAACATTAATTGTCGGCAATTTGCTTCGCTAAGCGTAATAAGTTCTCCGAATCAGGTCGTTGGCCATAACGCTGTTTGCGATATTGGTCTAAAAATCTTTCCGCGTGATAAGCCGTTTGCTCAAGACCATTTTCATGCAGTGTTGTAATCGCAAGTTCATCGGGTTGATTTGGAAGCAATTTAATACCTTTTTTCTGAAGCGAACTTCGGTAATATCGATACGCAATCCATAGATCCGAATTTATCCCACTCAACTCCTTAGATCTATGGATTTGTCTTTTAATCCGGTAGGCCAAAACGCAAATCAGTAATCCTGCCACGATTGCAAAATCTAAGATCATGGATTTACACACAACAAGGAGAAACTTAAAAGGATCATCACTCGATTGAATCCACAATCGGCGAATGATACCCCACCCAGCATAGACAAGTTCGATCACAAAGCTCCGTGTGGGTTTGATACCTAACACTTGATTCCTAGAAGTCATCGGAGTTGGATCAAACGCAACAAATCTTTCTTGATCAGCAATCCAGACTTCGACCCACGCGTGCGCATCTCGTTTCCGAACCGTTATTGAATCGGTGAAACGATTTCTTTCAAGCGGCACGTAACCGCTGACAACCCGTGTAGGAATTCCATGTGTGCGAAGGGTTAGAGCCATGGCGCTGGCAAAATAGACACAATAAGCGCTTGATTTACCTTGAATCAGTTCTATTAGCGGGTGCTGCTCACCTGTGAAATTCGTCGCAAGGGAATAGGTGTAATTTTTTTGAAAATGATCCGCTAGGGCGCATGATTGACTCAGAGCGTCAGGGAATTTACCGGCAAAACGATTCCCAAAACGCTTGAGATCTGCTGACAATTCTCTAGGCACGTGAAGCAAGGAATCAAGGTCGGCACTCTCCTGTAGTAAGCGTTCACTCGAATCATATAAGAGACTTCCGAAACGAGGCGAACTCTCGCAATGGTAAACCCAACCGTTCACCGTCTTCACATGGTCACCAAAAACCTTAATGGTACCACCTGGGGTTGGAATGCTCGAACTTGGCTGATCAAGCCAAACAAAATCCAACTGACCCAATTCAGCACTATCAAAAGGGGCGGCTGATGGATGTAGATTCTTTTGTAGTTGTTCCTCATCTGCAAACCACTTGGATCCATCGAAATGATCAAATACTTTGGATCGCAGGCGTGACACAGGTTTAGACACCTCCAGCACCGCAACTTGCGACGCTTTTATTGATCCTCTGGATCCAACAAACAACTCTTGACCAAGGCCTGAAAGTCCCGGTGTGTCGTAATAAGAAGCGATTGCATCTTGAATCAAGAATTGGGCTGCTCTTGTGAAGGCTCCGAATTCTGCAGCGGACGATCCAACTAGGCCAATGAAAACAACGTAGATTGAAAAGTGAATTTTTTTTGACGCAAATAAACCTGAGTCCAAGGCTGAAAAGAAAAGCAAGGAGCTCGCAAAGCATAGTAAAGGGAATAATGCATCAAGTGACTGATCGGAACTGATTGATAAACCAATGATTCCCCAAGCGATTAGACAACCTCTGAAATATTTTTTACGACCGATCGCAATGAAACCGCACACGATCAGAAGGTTAAGAAGAAACTCACCCATCAGCGGTGGCAGCACGCCAACAATCGGACTATCGCCAGCTGATATCATCAACGCTAAGGCGCTGAGAATTGAACAGAACAGTGCTTTTGAAAACCTCGTTGCATCGAAAAAGTATCGCTCCCCCGCGACAACCATCAAAAGAGTTAAAACGCATGTTACCGGCCAGCGATGCAAAGCCACCGCTTGATAACAAAGAGCGGAAATCAAGGGGAATGCACGAACGAATCGGTAATCAGTCAGGTAATTTTTTCTCATGACCAAATCTCCATCTGATCATCCTCTAGCCACTCACTATGGATCCCAGATTTACCTTCGACCCAAACAGATAACCTGCAACCAGTTTGACGGATTTCATTAACAAACTGCCGTCGCTTTGAGTCCATCCTGACCATCAACAGTACAACTAGATCCGCGCGTGCCGGTTCAACCAAAGCAGTCACGGCTGTACTCAAATCACCCCGCCTATGCGATTCAAGCGAAGACAGTGCGTAAAGAAGTGGTTGCAAGCCATTGAAATGATTCACCGCATGATCGCTGATACCATCTTCTTTAGTACAAAATACGTTCAGATCAAAATCTTTTCTGGTTAGATATTGTGTGATTGATGCCGCAATCGAAATCATTCGATCGATTCTCTGCTCTTCTTTGGCCGTCTTCGCTTCGAGATCTAGAAGCAATGAGCAAGTAGGCGCTGGTTGAGGAGCGTATTCTTTGGAGGTAAGTCGACCTCTTCTCGCGGTAGATCGCCAATGCACATCGCAAACCTGATCTCCCAATCTCCAATCCCGGACACCAACCAGCTCTTTGCACGTCTCGAGCCTAGTACCAAAACTCGACTTAGAATTCTCGTGGTAAGGAATGGCGAGAATTTTCTCCCAATTCTTTGAAGTTGGGATGGGGTGTACAATCACAAACTTTTTTTGCCTCTTTGATCGCCCTACCTTAACGAAGCCAGTCGGCAATGAACTAGAAATCTGTAAGCGTTCCACCGAGTAAACTCCTCGACGTTCACAGTGCATAGAAAGAATTACGGTGCGACTTTCATCAGGAGGTATTTCATCAATTTTTGTGGGACTATTTATGGGTCGTAGCTCTGGAACCATCCCTCGCTCTTCGACCAAGACATTTTTGACCGCGTGAATCCCTCGATTGTGCACCGTAACTCGATAGTGGACCACATTGCCCTCGGTGCCATCAGGAATCTCGTCTCTCACTATTTCGAGTGAAGCTGTCGGACGGGTAAATGCCCCAAAGACAAACGACAAACTGAGCACGGCGAGGGAAAAGCCAAGTAAAATCGCAATTAAATACGAACCAGAGGCGAAGAGCGATAACGTTGAGATAGCAACACCCCATAACACCAATCGTCCGCTGTCTGTCAATAATCCCCGGTATTGATCGTCAAGCCATAAAATAGGCGGATGCTCAAGCGGCGGCATCCAGAATGACCAGCGGCGTCTAAGCGTCATTAAGCTCTCCGTATTCCTTACCGCGGCAACGCGATTCGCTCGATGATCTCGTTCAGATTTGCGCGTTTTGCTTCGGATCCCTCTCCAAAACGGGAATTCAATAAGAGACGATGCGCTAAAACAGAATGAGCGACATGATACACGTCATCTGGTATGACAAAATCACGTCCACGCAGCATTGCGTAAGCCTTGGAAATCAACGACCAATGCAATGAGCCTCGGGTTGATATACCGAGTCGAATATTGGAAGTATTTCTTGTAGCATGGATCACATCCATCATGTAGCGAAATATTGAATCTTCTATCTGAACTTTCTCAACCGCACTTTGAATATTACGAATGGTTTCACTTGTTGTAATGCACTTGAGATCCGCGAGTGCTCTGCCCATACCACCTTTTTTTAATAAATCAATTTCTTCGTCTTCGGTAACATATCCTAGTTTTATTGCGATCATGAATCGATCCATCTGTGCCTCGGGCAATTGAAATGCACCCTGGAAGTCAAACGGATTTTGCGTAGCGATACAGATAAACGGAGATTCGAGAAAGTAAGTCTCACCATCTAAAGTTACTTGTTGCTCCCCCATCGCTTCGAGCAAAGCAGACTGGGTTCTTGCTGAGGCGCGATTAATCTCGTCAGCAATAAACACATTCGTAAAAATTGGCCCAGGTTGAAAAGTAAAAGTTCCCGAGGCAGGGTTGTATACAGATCCTCCCAACACATCAGTTGGCATCAAATCTGGGGTAAATTGAACCCGCTTACAGATTCCGTCGATTGAGCGTGCCAGCGACTTAGCCAGCATGGTTTTTCCAGTCCCAGGTATATCCTCCAGCAGGGCATGTCCCCCTGCTGCTAAGCAGCACACAACCACTTCCAAGGACTCTCTCTTTCCTTGGATCACTTGCTCCAGATTCCCTAAAATCTGTTCGAGTGCGTCTCCATATTTTGTGATCTCCGAGGAGGCCAACCGTTCTTTTTCTTCCATGTTTCACCAGTCTTGTCTCAATAAAAACAGCATAGCAATCTAATAGGACGATCTCACGAACCGTTTAGCTATTGCTGAAGTAATCGTAACATCTCGACAAACATTTCCATAATTCAAAACGAGATTCAACCAACCTGACCACGAAACCTTTTTGGTAACGCAGAACCAATGTTTGTGTTCGGCCACCATTCCCATCTAGCAATGCGTCTGGTTCGAAAACAGACAACCGTTTAGGTGTCCTGCACCCCAAAAAAAACAAAGCAATTTTTTCACGATGTCGAGCCATTGCACGCTGATTCGTGATGGATACCGGTGCAGCGGTAAAGAAACACGAGAATCAGGGACCCGCTAGCAGACCACGACTCAACCGATCGATCACTGGAACAAGAAAACAACTTTCTACCCAGCCACTTGATATGTAACGATTGAATCGTAGTTTAAATCAGGTTTCTTCTTTTCAACTGATTGCGCATCCGTCTCGGGCAGACGTCATCCATATGACGCGATGCGCAAACTAATTGGTTATATGAATGCTTGCGAGATTGAAGACATTCACCTTACTAGGTATCGATGCCATATCCGTCGACTGCGAAGTTGACATTTCTTCGTCTGCGATGCCAAAGACCATACTTGTAGGACTCCCTGACGCGGCAGTGAAGGAAAGCACGCATCGCGTGGAACGAGCCATAGTGAATAGTGGTTTTGTCAAGCCTCAAGAGCGAGTCGTTATCAACCTTGCCCCCGGTGACTTGCCTAAACAAGCATCGTCCTTTGATCTACCGGTCGCACTTGGCGTGTTAGCTGCAAGTGGGCAAATCTCGCTGGAGAAATTCGACCAATATGCGGTGGTCGGTGAATTAAGCCTCGAGGGTATTACCCGATCAGTAAAAGGAGTTTTATCAATGGCCATTGAAGCAAGCCTATTCAAAAAAAAGAGAGGCTTCGTCGTCCCGAGACAAAACGCATACGAGGCTTCAGTGGTGGAAGGCCTTGATGTGATTCCAGTCGATAGCTTAGCGCAGGCAGCGGGGTTCTTCGCAAGTGAAATCGAAATCGATTCAACACCAAGTAGTGTCAACTTGATTTTTGAGCAATTCGGACAGTATGACGTTGATTACCAAGATGTAAGAGGACAAGAATCAGCAAAACGCGCCATGACGATTGCTGCAGCTGGTTCTCACAACTTATTGATGATGGGACCACCTGGATCGGGAAAAACCATGCTTGCAAAACGCATGCCCTCGATACTCCCAGCTTTACTCGCAACTGAATCGATTGAAACCACTCGAATCTATAGTGTCCTAGGTCAATTACCAAAGGATCAACCTCTGCTCGCCAGAAGACCATTCAGAAGCCCACACCATACCATTAGCAACGCAGGACTGGTTGGTGGCGGTAATCCACCCTCGCCGGGTGAAATTAGCAAGGCACACCACGGCGTTCTTTTCCTCGACGAAATCCCAGAATTCAATCGTAAAACTCTTGAGGTGATGCGTCAGCCACTCGAGGAACACTCTGTCACGATCTCTCGCGCACTACGATCAACCAAATTCCCTGCAGACTTCATGCTCATTGCCGCCGCGAATCCTTGTCCGTGTGGTTTCCGTGGCGACCAAAGGCGACCATGCCATTGCACTCCCGCGCAAACTCAGAATTACATGAGTCGCATATCGGGTCCTCTTCTCGATCGAATTGACCTTCAGATAGAGGTACCAGCTGTAACCTACGATGAACTAGAAAGTCAGCTACCGGAGGGCTTGAGCAGTAAAACAATGCGTGAGGCGGTAGACTCAGCCCGCGAAGTACAACACTCGCGATTTAAAATGAATAACACTCGATACAACTCTCAAATGTCCTCTCGTGAAATTCGATTTTATTGCAAGCTAAATCCGCCTTGCCGACAACTTCTTCGGCATAGCGTTGAAACGCTAGGACTATCAGCAAGAGCTCACGATAAAATCATCAGACTAGCGAGGACGATTGCTGACCTTGATTCCTGCGGTCATATCGAGGAACACCACTTGGCGGAAGCGATTGGATATCGCTCACTTGACCGAACGCATCACCCCTAGGCCGCTCGTGCCTTTCATTATGATTCGCACGTCACTCACTTCACTGCCAGCACAAGATACTGCGCACCAATTGGCAACTTGCAAACCAGATTTTCTGACCATCTCATCCATCGAATGAATCGAGGGAAAATGAACCTGTATTCCGTCAAAATCGGCTTGAACCCAACCCCTCTGATCATTGCCCTTGCATGGCTTGGCCATACCATAAGGGCATCTTGATCAAACGGAATACGACTCATGACATATCGAGCGGGTAGGCTATACGGATTATTTTCCCAAAACGCAAAGACCCCACCTGACTTCAATGATTCGTAAATGATGGTCATCGCTTCGCCTCGGTCATCCAGCCCGATGTGGTGGAACACACCGTTGCAGTACACCAAATCAAACTGCTCGCGAGGCAAAAAATCTTTTAAATAAAAATATTCAACTTCACAGTCGTTGCTGGCATCGACTTTCTGTCGTGACTTTTTCGCGATGTTGATTGATTCGGATGACGGATCAACCCCTGCAAAATAATCGAGTTCAAAATGGGAAAAAAAAACATCTTGTCGTGGATCCGATACCGCAACCGAAATCCAGCGCACGGCGGACTGTGAAATGGTTTTCTTGAATTCGATTCGACAGATACCTTAATCTTGATTCAGCAAAGAAATCACTTGCCTCGCCACTGACTGACAGACCAGTCTGCAACGCGTCGTTGTATTGGGAGGCAAATCGGTCAAATGTGGGATGATTCATCTTCGTAGCATCCGTATTTTTATTGACCGTCGTGATCGAAGGGATCTGAAAATTTTGGATCTGTAAGAAATTGATGATCTGTCAACGTACGCAAAAATGCCGCTAATGCAACCTTTTCTACCTCTGGTAGGGCCATCCCATTTGCAGAAAAATCTTGTAATCGCGGATCCAGATTTGGATGTGGCTTTACACTCCAGTTGTAATGCTCAATGACCTGATCAATCGTTTGAAAACGACCATCGTGCATGTAGGGAAATGTGACTTCAATATTTCGTAGACTCGAAGCTTTGAATCGTCCGACATCTTTCTGGCGATGGGATATCAATCCCACACCCTGGTCAAAACTAGGATCGTCTGAGTCAACTCCATTCACGGTAGGTTCGAGAAGCTGAAAAAAAGCGTACTGATCGGCTGAAACATCCCCTTTGTGAATTTTTGGTAGATGACATTCAGCGCAGCGAGCGCGGCCAAAAAATTGATCTTTGCCGAGGTTTTCTTGATCCGTGAAATTGGGGAAGTCTTGATTCACATCCCTCGTCAACTGCAACCCAGCATCATATCGGGATTGGAAAGATACCATCGAACGCAAGAACTGACTGAGAGCCATCGCAATACGATCTCTTGAAACCACAGTATCACCAAACGCTAGCTCAAATAATCTCTGATAGGTGGGATCTTTTCCAAAATTCAAAGCGATCTGATCTACCGAATGCCCCATCTCATTTGGATCCTCAATAGGCATCAGAACCTGAGTCTCCAAATTTGCAGCTCGCTCATCCCAAAAAAAACGCGAACTTGGATTGAATCGCAAATTAATCAACGCCATTGAATTGCGATTTCCAAAAATGCCGTTGAAGCCTGAGCTTCTTGGCCGTGGATCTGCAAAGGCATGTTTTTGTACGTGACATGAACCACAAGAAATGGTTCCGTTCGCCGACAATCTCTTGTCATAAAACAAAACTCGCCCGAGCGTGGCGCCATCATTGGTCACGCAATTCTCACCTAATACACCATCTATATCCGACACGTGCTTCTCCACATGATCCGGAAATTTATCAGCTGAGTAAAGGAATGGTATCTTGGGTAGATTGAGATTCAGGCTCCGTATTTCATTGGCACTTTCGCAAAAACCTTGATGCATAATGCATGTACTAGTGCCCAAGACAAAAGAGAAAACAAACGTCAGATAATAAGTTTTCTCTTTCATGCCTTATTTAGATCAACGCTAAAAAACAACTCAACATTTGCGTTTACGATACGGTCATAGATCACCGGTTTGAATGCAACTTTAGATGAGATTTTCAAAGCAGAATCTCTACCATCATCTTAAGTAAGAATCCATCGTCGAATTTGATTGATGTGCCCTTTAGACTATCTCGCGAGAGAGACGGGATTTTATCGAGGTGGGTCATCGAAATGGTGTAAGACAAACGAACGTCATTGACGTTTTGAAATGTGGTGAATGTTGCCTCTAAGTTCACTGGATTTGAGTAAACATAATCTATTTCGATAGTTGAAACTTGTTCGCTCGATGCAAGGTAATCGGTTCTAAGCTGGTAAAAGCCGACAGCGAAATCGAGTAGCGTTGGACATTCTCGCAAATAACCGTCCCACCCAAAAACAGCTTTCCCTCCGATAAATTCTGAAGATAACTCTTCGCTCAGAGCTGCGGTGCTTTGATGGAAAACATCGTAGTTCTGGTCAAACATCATATAACTGAGCAGGCAACCAGCTGACAAACCACCAAAAGTTGTACGCCAAGTATCTCGAAGACCTAAATCGTATCCATAATGATCGATTGAGGTTTTGAGATCGGCCCTGCCTTGGCCAAAAGACAGCTCGTTGCTACCGCCTAGTTCAGACAAAATCAAAGAGTCGACTTGATTGGTGTCATTTGATTCAGCGACTCCATAGAAAACACGACCTTCGATACTTGTTCGAGTATGCAAAAATCTTCGGATTAACCGAAGTTCACCCTGATATCCCAACAAATCTCCATCATCAAATAACGCGGTTTCAGAGGTCTCGTTGGATCCAACTCGGTAATCCGGTAAAAAAACTCCCAACAGACCGTTCCCGACCGTAATATCCATTGATCGATCTGTGATCGTCGTTTGCCCTGTGCAAGCAGTAACGAAACTGAAGAGCGAAATGAGCAGAGGCAGTAATGTCTGACGCATCCGTGCATCACCTGAAGTGTCATGAAAGGACTCCATGTCCCAAAAGAATATCGTTCAGACAAACACAGCGATTGGAATTGAAGTCGCTTAATGGTGCAGAATCAAGCCGCGTACAAGATCATATCTACCAATTGGTCAGTTCAAGCTAGCCGTAACGCGTAGATAAACACTACCGATTGCGGAAACCTGTCTGATTCGGAAAACCACTCGCTAATCAAGATGACTTTGCTGTGCCATTGATCGAGACTGACTGCCAGCGGTTCGTTGTCGATAAAACCCAGTCACTTTTACATATCTCCCAAGCACTCAAGACAGCTGATGTGAGCCAGCTTAAAAAATATCCACGGTGGAAATTCATTTAGAATAGCCGCGGTTGTGTTTCTTTCCTTCGCAGAGGATCAGAGATTTCCATGATGCAATTCACCGAATCGAGACTCACCTGATTAACCATCCTCGAAACTGGACGGATGCGAAGCGTCGATCCGCGGCTTAGTTGGATTAATTCTTGAACACGAAAGGGATCTCGCTCGCTGGGGTCAAGCCACTGTTCGTAGAACCTAGGATGAACAATCACTGGCATTCGATTATGTATTGCTGAAACGACATGATCGGCTTTTGTAGTGATGATACAAAATGAATTTCCAGATGTTTGCGTTGGCTCAACAGCGCTCGACTCTTTCCAAATTGCTGCGAGTGCAAAAACACCTTCACCGGAGGAATAAAAATAGTACGGCTGTTTTTTTCGGCCGACTGATTGCCATTCGAAGAATCCATTTACAGGAACCAGACACCTGTTTCGTCTGAAACATTCTGCAAAAGCTTTCTTTGATTCAATTGACTCTGATCTAGCGTTGATATGCAAAACCTTACTTGATGAGGATTCATGCACTTCAGCGGTTATCCCCCATTTCATCGCTCGAATTATTCTGGGGGAATCCGTGTTATCCCTTACGCAAACATTTGCATGCTGTCCCGGCGATAGGTTGTATCTGGGACCCACTTCACATGAAGTCGGATCTGGAATCCAATCAGAGCAACACAACTGACACCATTTCGTAAGACTCGTGTGCATAGAAAATCGACCGCACATTAACTACTTTCGCCTGTAAGAAATAATGCTTGATATTTTTAAAAGGCATCACTCATTCGCAAACCGTGCATCATTCTGCTACAGCGTGATGCGATTAGATTAGGCAAATATGCACATTTGGTGATAACGAAGCGGAATCCGGCAATACTTAAACTTGTAAAGTGATCGACAAATTGGTGCGGAGTGCCGCTTACCTCTTCACAGCACTCCGCACCCTAGAAGCTAAAGACAGGCAACATTTGGGGGGGGGAATAAAAAATCGCCTGTAGCATTAACCACACAATCAACAACGTGCAAACTAAGTGCCAAAACTACCCGATCGCACGACTATTCGAACTTCGGTAGTTCAGGTGGCGAATGATGCAATTCGCGTGGTCGATCCATCTGAATTTTATTGATTCTAGAAATCGCTGTTTTGACTGACGAAGAGCTATCTAGATATGTGTAATTCAATCGAAATATGCGAGTCTCTTTGGCCTGTAATATTGGAACTCGACCAAAATGCCTTTCGATCCGTCGATTAAAGGGGTAGCCCGAACCTGGTTCAATCCCCGTCACATATCCATCCTCGATTCCTGCAGTATTCTTCCAAATCGTTAGGTAGGGAAGTGTCTCGGCGGACCATGTCATCATGGCTCCGCAGTTACCTGCCTCATTATGCAACACCGCACCGGTCATGCCGTCTTCATCAACCCAAGGCTCAACTAAGTAAACCTCTTCAGTGAAACCAATCGTTGGAGCATCGTACAGATCAAATCGGTCCACCGAACGCGCAGCGTGATCATTCATCGGAGTAACACTTTTCGCTGCGGGTACAACCTTCGAGCCTCGTTGTAAAATGGGTGTTCCGAAATTTGTGTGGTAGATAATCTGATACTCTTGCGGAGAAGCCGAAAGATTTTGAATGCTCTCTTCGAGTTGAATACTTGGTTTGCCCGCAACAAGAATTAGATCACTTGTTAACCGTAACTGCGGTCCATAGAACATACGTTCTTCTATCACGCCTCGTATTCGAAGATAACTAGGCTTATCTTCATCGATTAGCACCTGCACCTTCGACGCAGGAATATTCCCAATCCGACCGTGCAGCGTCAGATCAAGCTCCTTTGTTTCCCCAGTGTTCGAACGGAGCAAATCGGTACCGGGATGCCCAGCGAACTCAAGACCACATCGCACCAGCCATTCATTGAAACCATAAAGCCAGCCTAATCCGCCACGACTTTCCAAGTCGATAAACATCGGGTTTACAATTTCTTTGACTGGAGAATCCCAACCAAACACCCTCTCACCAGTCAAACTTTCCTCAACCCCAAGGATACTCAATCCGCGGTTCAATACGATTGAGGTACGAAGCCTGCCGTTATCAACTTGCAACAATTGAACACCTTCCTGCATCCCTCCATGAAGAGTCCTTACCTCTAGTTGCCAGCGACTAGCAATGGCAGCTGAAACATGGTCACGCAAATCAAAATCTTGATGGTGCAAGCTATCTGTAGCATCTAGGAGAGGGATAATCTTCTCCTTCGAATACCCACTTTTACTACTGACCAGAATGCAACAAGCGGCGAATGACGCGAGAACTAACCAACTATTTACAGATCGCATGTCGAAGGATTCCAAGTCGAGTTTATTCAGTCAATTGGTTTTGTATGTTAATCGCCAAAAGGGTCGTTCGCATCCATGCGAAAAGGGTTTGAAGGTAAACTCCAGAAAGTGTTTTAATAAACGCATCGAATTGAGGAGATTACTACCGCAAAGAGTAGTTCGATGGTATTTCTCGATGCTAGTCAAGTAGATATGACTTAGAATACCTTGGCTCCTTGGTGTGCGATCTCCACTTCGATAACTTGGTCTAGATAAATGATGATTGAGGCGAGATACTTAATGGACTGATACCGTGCCTGGAACTGTCCTCAACAGTTAAACGACCATTGAATTACAAACTCTTATCTAGATTACTGGGAACTATCTGCGTCCTCATGGGCGCTTCGATGCTTTTTAGTCTCCCGTTTGCGATTCCGTTACTGTCTGGCGAACCACCAGAACGGTTCTCGGAATATGAGCAACGTGGCGTCCTTGCCTTACTCCAAAGCATGGCAATATGCATCACGGTGGGGTTGGCATTTCGATGGATTGGTCGAGGACCACAGAAAGGGACTCTGTTTCAAAAAGAAGCAATGGCAGTTGTGGGATTAAGCTGGATCTTTGCAACCGTCTTGGGCGCTTTACCTTTTTTTCTCAGCCAAACCCAAACGGTTCCCGGAAAAGACATTACTTTCATTGAGTCGATGTTTGAGTCTCAGTCAGGCTTTAGCACGACCGGAGCAACGATTTTGACTGACCTCGAGTCAGTTAAAGCCGTCCCCAGATGCATTCTGTTTTGGAGATCATGGACGCACTTCCTCGGTGGCCTTGGAATCGTCGTGCTATTCGTTGCAATCCTTGGTCAAGGATCTTCCGGCAAGGCAATGATGCGAGCAGAAATGCCAGGACCTAATAAAGAAGGAAGCAAGCCCCGCATGCAGCACACAGCGTTAGTGTTCGCATCGATTTATGTCTCACTGAATATGCTTCTCACACTGATTTACTTGCTCGAGGGAATGAGTCTTTTCGATGCCGCCTGCCACGCATTTGGAACGATGGCTACGGGTGGCTTCAGTACTTACAACTCGAGCTTAGGACACTTCAATAGTCCTTTGATTGAATACACGACAATCATATTCATGATACTTGCAGGTACCAATTTCACCTTGCT
>JADHOA010000189.1 GCA_016779185.1 Rubripirellula sp. | reverse complement strand
AATCACCAAGGACATGATGGACGCCATGAAGAATGATGTCCGTGAAGGTGGTTGGTACGTGAACCCTGTGTTCTTGATGTCCCACTCCGGTGCTCGTGGTGGTATTGAACAGATTCGCCAATTGGCTGGTATGCGTGGTCTGATGGCAAAGCCAACCGGTGAAATCATTGAAACGCCGATCAAAGCGAACTTCCGTGAAGGTCTTTCGGTACTTGAGTACTTCAGTTCGACCCACGGTGCTCGTAAAGGTCTAGCCGATACAGCATTGAAGACGGCCGACAGTGGTTACTTGACTCGAAAGCTTGCTGACGTTGCTCAGAACGTGGTGATCACAATGGACGATTGTGGCACCACTCAAGGTATCACCAAGGGAGTTGTCTACCGCGGTGAGAAAGTCGAAGTAAGCTTGGTTGATTCGATCAACGGTCGAGTCAGCCGCCAATCGATTGTTAATCCTGTGACCGACGAAGTGATCGTTAACGAAAGTGAGATGATCACACCTGAGATCGCACGTAAAATTGAGGCGATGGGACTTGAAAAGATTCAGGTTCGCACACCGATGACTTGCGATGCACCTCTGGGGGTTTGTCGTCGATGTTACGGAATGGACATGTCGACCGGTGCTTTGGTCGAAGAAGGCATGGCCGTGGGGATCATCGCTGCTCAAAGTATCGGTGAACCTGGAACGCAGCTAACCATGCGTACCTTCCACATCGGTGGTAGTGTGAGCAAGCAGTCGGTCGAATCTGACATCAAGTCTAAGAAGGCTGGTGAAGTTCGACTGACTCGTATGCGTGCGGTTGAAAACGCATCTGGTGAGCAAATTGTTCTCACTCGAAATGGCGAGATCGCGATCGTCGATGATCGTGGTCGCGAAGTGGAATCTTATGCTGTTCCCACCGGTGCAACCTTGAAGGTGCGAGAAGGCGAGAAGATCACTGACGGAACGATTCTTTGCGAGTGGAACCCATATTCCATTCCAATTCTTTCGGAAGTTACTGGTAAGATCCGCTTCGAAGACATCGTTGACGGCGAAACCATGCGGACCGAAAGAGAAGCGAGCGGTAATGTTCGCATGATGATCGTCGACCACAAAGGTGATCTGCACCCGCAGATTGTTGTTGAAGACGCCGATGGCAAGGCAATGGACGTTCAGTACTTGCCTGAGCGTGCAATGATCATGGTCAAGGAAGGGGCTGAAATTAATCCTGGTACCATTCTCGCTGAGATGCCGCGTGAAGCTGGTGGTGTTTCCGATATTACCGGGGGCTTGCCTCGTGTGACGGAGATCTTTGAAGCTCGTAAGCCGAAAGATCCTTCGATCATTGCTGAGGTGGACGGTACCGTCGAGATCTTGGCCGAGCGAAAGCGTGGTAAGCGAACCATCGTGGTGCGAAGTGAATCAGGCATTGAACGCGAACACTTGGTGCCTCACGGTAAGCACTTCTTAGTTCACAGTGGTGACGAAGTGCGAGCAGGTCAAGCGTTGGTGGACGGTCCTTTGGTGCCGCACGATATCTTGCGAGTTTCCGGTGAAGAGGCTGTTCAGCAGTACTTGCTTCACGAAATTCAACAGGTCTATCAGTCCCAAAAGGTGGAAATCAACGATAAGCACTGCGAAATCATCATTGCTCGCATGTTGCGTAAAGTGAAGATCGAAACCTCTGGTGATACCAGCCTGCTACCAGGTCTGGTGATGGACCGGTTCCAATTCCGGAAAGTCAACGAAGAGCTGACCAGTTGCATCAAAATCACCAACCCGGGTGACAGCGACTTTAGTCAAGGCACGATTATTCCTCGCGAAACCTTTGAGCAAACCAATGCTCAAATTGAAGCTCTTGGTGGGACGCCCGCGAAAGGTAAAAAACCCAAGAGCGCCACCGCGAGTACCCAGCTTCTTGGTATCACCAAGGCTGCGGTTCAGTCAAATAGCTTTATCAGTGCGGCATCGTTCCAAGAAACGACCAAAGTGCTGACCGAGGCTGCGTTGGCTGGAAAAGTCGACAAGCTCGTAGGACTGAAAGAAAATGTGATTCTCGGTCACCTCATTCCAGCTGGTACCGGATTCCGTATTTTCCAAGAATCTGAAGTGAACTACCGACGTGAAGCTTTGGAAGAACTTGCAACTGCGCCGGTTCAGATTTTGGAAGAGAGTTTCCCATTGTTGAACGCTGAAGAAGCCAACGCTGGATTCTCTGCACCACCAGCGATGCCAAGTGATGCTGCATCCGCATCATTCTCGCCTATCGTTGATTCGGCTGAGCCTCAAATCTCAGAGGATGACCTCTCGTCAGATGTTTCCGAGCAGATTGGTGGCAACGATCCGATGTTGGGTGGAAGTCCAGAGTAGATCGAGTCAGATTGATGGATCCGAATCACGCTATCGATCGGTAGCGTGGCCGGAAAGAGATCATGAGCCAAGTTGCCTGCCGCGGTAACTTGGCTCTTTTTTTTCTCCCCTGGAATTGATGAGAGTGGCGAGTTGCGAGTGTAGTGAGGTGAATCCGTTGACCGGCAGCTTGGAGTGCTTTTTTTAGTGCCCTCTTTCGGCATGCTCTTGTTCAAGTCGCTGTGGCAGTTTTTGGGAGTACTGCGGTCAGCGAAACTCTCCGCGAAAAGGTTGTCCATTCGAGCTTCAATGTGACGATTTTTATTCCAAAGGATGCATAGCCTGTTATGAATGATCCAACACAGAGAGTCGATCATGCTGGTCAAGCTTTGGCGTTATTGCAACGTTTCTTTGGGTATGACCAATTTCGGGGGCGACAGCAGGACATCATCGAACGTGTGATGTCGGGCAAGCATGCAATGGTCATCATGCCAACGGGAATGGGTAAGTCGCTTTGTTATCAGATTCCTGCGTTGTTTCATTTGCCACAGCCGAATCGGCTGGTACTTGTTTTGTCACCCTTAATTGCATTGATGCAGGATCAGGTTCATTCATTGTCCAAGCGAGGAATCGACGCTACCTACATCAATTCCTCTTTGGATCGAAAAGAGAGGGAGTTGCGATATGAGCGATTGGCCGAGGGTGGGTATCGCATCGTTTATGTGACACCAGAGAGATTTCGGAAAGCGGAGTTTATCGAGGCGTTGTCAAAAAGACATTTGACCTTGTTGGCGATCGACGAGGCGCACTGTGTGAGTCAATGGGGCCACGACTTTAGGCCTGACTATTCTCGAATCCAAGAGATTCGTGCTCAGTTAGGTAATCCCGTGACGATCGCCTTGACCGCCACAGCAACCCAAGAATGTAGACAAGATATTTATCGTCAGATGGGAATCGACGCGGATGAGATTGCATTGTTTCATCATGGTATCGATCGTCCGAACTTGAAGATCGAAGTGACCGAAGCGTGGGGCGACGAAGATAAGGTGGATTCGATCGAGGCTAGCTTAGCAAGAGAGGAATATCGGGGAGGTAGCGTGATTATTTACTTTTCCCTGATTAAAACGCTTGAGCGTTATAGTGACGCTTTGGTTCAGCGTGGAGTGGATCATGTGTGTTATCACGGGGATCTACCGCGTCATCACCGTCGGCGTGTTCAAAACCAATTCATGTCGGGTGAAGTGGATATTGTTTTGGCAACCAATGCGTTTGGTATGGGAGTCGATAAAGAAAATATTCGGATTGTCATTCACGCGGAAACGCCCGGTTCGATCGAGTCCTACTATCAAGAAATCGGGCGGGCGGGTCGTGATGATCAGCCGAGTCTTTGCCAATGGCTTTATGATCAAAACGACTTGATGACTCAGATGCAGTTCATCGAGTGGTCAAATCCTGACGCCAGTTTCTATTCGCGTCTTTATACGCTGCTTACCGAACATCCCGAAGAATGTCATGCATTTGGAATGGAATGGATGAACGACCGACTCCAGAAGGTAAGCCGTCACGATCACCGTTTGGCAACTGCAATTGCGATGTTGGATCGACATGGGGTCATCGCGGGGCCTCATCCGCCTGACTGTTTTGACGTGCAGGCGGATCTACCGAAAGCATTTCTTGATGATGTGTTTTTGTCCGAGAAAAAGCAGCGAGACCAGCAGAGGCTCTATGCGATGGTTCAGTTTGCCAACGAAACGGGGGATCGAAAGCTATTTCTCAATCAATACTTTTTAGGTGACTCAGAGACAGCGTGACCGCTGCTACTCGTAATCCCATTTCATGATCCACGGATCGTCCATCTCTTGCTGCATCAATTTTAGTTTTTCCTGATAAGACTTGAGGATGTCTTGATGTCCGGGACTATTCGCGAGATTAGTGGATTCATGGGGATCGGCTTTGATGTGATAGAGCTCAAATTCCGGACGCTGCACATATCGGCCAACGGTCATTTGGCCGTAAGGTGCATCATCTCCTTTGGCAAGTTGTGCTTGCCAGCTACTCGCGGCCCAGAGATCGGATGCAAAAGGATAGGGCAATGGATGTGCGATATTCCAAATCAGTTTGTAATTTGCATCGCGCACCACTCGCATCGGGTAGTACATCTGGATTTCATGAAAGGTGTGTGATGCAAACAGCGTCTCGTGATGATTGTCATCTGGATTGCCAAGGCAATGTAGCCAAGATTTGCCATGGTAGCTTTTGAATGGCTTATTGCCGTTGCGATTGTCCATGGCGGCTTCCCCGCGTTCTTTCCAGAACTCGCCGGCATCGAGCGGCTTCTTGGGCCCGTTGGTTTTGTAGTTCAGGCCGCCAGCAAAATCTAGGAGAGTGGGGGTGATGTCAATGTGACTGATCAGTGCGTCGCTGGTAACGCCTCGTTTGGTCTGATACGGATCACGCACCACCATGGGTACACGCAAGCCACCTTCGTAAACGGTTGTTTTCCCACCGGCGAAAGCCATGCCATGATCACTGGTGAAAACGATCATGGTTCGGTCGTAAAGGTCAGCTTCTTTTAGGATTTGAACCAAGGCTGCAACTCCTTGGTCGATTCGAGAGCATGATTGATAGTACTGCGCTAGCTCTTCTCGCGTCTCGGGCGTGTCGGGTAGGAAAGCGGGGATCGGTAGCGTTTCGGGATCATAAAAAACCTCTTCCACTCCCGGATGGGATTGGTCACTCGGGCGGTTTCCAAAAAGATCCGGTTTGAGTTCCCGCTCAGAGTCTTGGTCTTTTCCGCCGCCACGATGAGGGTCGGAGGTGCCGAAGTACAGAAAGAAGGGGCGGTCGTCGTCGCGGTTGGTAATAAAGTCCTTGCATTCGCTGGCCATCGAGACAGCGTTTCGTCCATTACCTTTGAGATAGGTTTCAAATTCATAAACCACTTCTGGGGCAACGTGATACTTGCCAATCTGAGCCGTTCGATAGCCGGCTCGCTGCATCACTCGCGGAAGAGCTAGACTAACCACATCGTGAAAAGACGAGAATTTATGGTAATGGTGTTGATGGCCAAATTGACCATTGCGGTGGTTGTGTAATCCACTCATCACCACACTGCGGCTAGCACTGCACGAGGCTGTAGTCGCGAAAGCATTTCGAAAAATCATGCCATCTCTTGCGATGGCGTCGATGGCGGGCGTGACCGCTGCGGGATCTCCGTAACAACCCAGCGTCGGGCTTTCGTCATCGGTGATGATGAAAATGACATTCCGTTCAGCCGCACTCAGCGGTGTTTGCCTCGCAACGCCGTTCACAACAAACAACGTTAGAATGTAGATTGATAGTTGGGTAGAGAGATGCCGCATCGGTGTCATAGGGGTTGGGGTGCTAGAATGGTGCTCGTGTTTCGTTGGTCCACGATTGATTCATCCGATGTCGCATAGTTTAACGAGATTGCCGCGCCGATGAACAAGATGACAAAAAGAATGCGGTTTCGTTTTTCACATTGGCGATCGCTGGGGTTTCTTTGTTTCGTATCGGTTGGTGTTCTCGCCTGCGCAGAGCAACGCAATGTTTGCCTTCTGCCTTTAGCTTCGGAAGAGCCAGGGCGACCAACCTCCTCGCCGTTTTATCCAGATGCTCTTTACGGAGTAGAAGATGTAGGTTGGTCAGCCTACATGCGGGTGTGGCAGGAACATCAGAAAGATCCATCCAACCTTGATGTTAGACGTTTTTTGGGGCTGCCAACCGAGGAACCTTTTGTGTTTCAGGCGAAGCGAGGTCGTTCCTCCCCTCGTTGGTTGGAATGGCGTCCGGGGACATTCGCACAAGTGGACACTTCTCATTTCACAATTTTCAGCACCGCGGATGAATTGACGAGTCGTCGTGTAGCGGAGGATCTTGAACACTGTTACTGGGTTTGGACACAACTGTTTTTTCCGTTATGGGAGGGTTCCGCCCAGGTGACAACGGCGTTTGCTGACTGGGATCCCGATCAGTCACTCGTGGAATTTTTAGCAACACGAAGACCGCGTCTTTCTATTCGGCGTCAAATGCAGGTCGTGCTCCTCAAGGACAAGGAACAATACCGCAAGACGCTTGCGGCGGAGGGCAATGCAATTGAGCAGTCGACGGGTTTTTATAGTGACAGCCTGAGAACCATTTTTTTATATGGTATTGATGATGATGCTGTAGAAACGCGACGCCACGAGTTGACTCATCAATTATTTCGAGAAGCGACGCGATCAAGTCTCGGGCAAGCCATGCCTGGCGAACAGTCAGATTTTTGGCTTGTAGAAGGAATTGCCGGTTACATGGAATCCATGAAAATCGGAGAGCGGCAAGCAACCATCGGAGGCTGGGATGCTTCAAGGCTTCAATATGCCCGCTATCGCGTGTTAGTCGGTCAGGATTTGATGTTGCCGGATGAACTAATGCGAGATGGTCTTCAGCAGGCTCAAAGACGCGACGATTTAGCTCGTTGGTATTCGCATTCAATTGCCAATGTGCATGCCCTAATGGATGGCGGCGATGTGACGATCAGACGCTGGCTGTATCATAGGCTATCCTCCCTGTACCGATCGCGATCGCCACTTGCACCGTTAGCGAATCAAGACTCCATTGAGTCGCAACTGATGCAGTCTTGGGGCCGCGGCTTGCAACAATATTTGTATTTGGATGATGCGAAATTAGAAGGAAGTCCACCGTCCACCCCCTTGAGGGTTCTGTGTCTAAGTGGGTGTGAAATTACCGAAGATACATTGTGTCTGGTGCCCGCCAGCTCGGGAATGACCTGGCTGGATCTTGCTGGTTTGCCGGTTGGAAATGCAGCCGTGCAGCGATTGGTGCCCGACCCATCGAGTCTTGAGCAACTGACCTTGGAAGTAACAAAGGTTGACGACGGAATGGGTGCATGGTTGCAAAAAGCGAGTGGACTTCGAGAGCTAGATATGAGTTGGACAAAGGTTGGAGACAGTTTTCTGCAGGAGCTATCCGGTTTTCAAGATTTGTCTGTCTTATGGATGACAGGAACGCGTCTGACCGATCAAAGTATCGACGCCATTCTACGTTTGCCCAAGCTAGAAAGCCTTGATGTTCAAAGGACTCAAATCAGCGAAGCGGGACTCGAAAGAATTCGAAAAGCTCGTCCCAGCCTGCAAGTTAATCCATTGGAGTTGAGGTCACCTTGATAAACACAGAGTCGTTGCCATGTTTCTTCCCCATCGATCAGTTGTTCCCGTCTAGTCCTATCGAGGATGTGGAGCAGGTGATCGTTAACACCTTTCGTGATAGCGGGTCACTTGTGGATGTTCGGGAAGGGCAGCAAGTTGCAATTGCAGTCGGTAGTCGAGGGATTCATCAACTAAGCCGAATTGTTTTGGCGGTGGTGGAAGAGGTTAAGAAATGTGGCGCAGTTCCAGTGATCGTTCCTGCGATGGGCAGTCACGGAGGTGCAACCGCGCAAGGCCAAGCATTGGTGCTTGAGAGTTATGGGATTACCGAATCCACCATGGGTTGTGAGGTAATCTCGTCGATGGAGACGATTCTTTTGGGTGAGACGCCTGAAGGTCTTCCGATTTATTTTGATAAAGTCGCAAGTGAATCGGATCATGTGGTGGTGGTCAATCGAATCAAACCACACACCCGATTGGCCGGTA
>JADHOA010000188.1 GCA_016779185.1 Rubripirellula sp. | reverse complement strand
ATGTCGGTTCCGCACGCGCGACGGGATCCTCTGGTGACGTGTCTGCCTCCTCTGTTGAACTGTCAGTCAATGAACTCGGCGCTAGTGAACTTTGTGTATCGGCAACGAGACCAACGTTCATCAACCGTTGAGCAGTGGCGGGTGTTCCCATCGCCAAAATGCCAAAGACGGCGAGCGTGATGGCGGTTTGGAGGCAGCGATGCATCGTAAAAGGCCCGCTGATCGAGACGAGACGCTTTACTGGATTCAATGCGTTTTTCACTTGACCTAGTATTTGATGCAACCAGGAAGTTGGTTGGGCATTGCAAGCGTGGTTGACCGTTTTAACGTCCTCGCAAGTTTTTTCCGTCAATGTGGAGTTCGTAAGCATGGTCGAGTGACTGGTGGGAGCGGTTCGGACCTGCGATAAGCGTAGCATGATTTGCCGCAGGGAAGTGTATTGCTGAATGAAAACATGGGGCAAAGGTAGCTGTACGAGAAGTTGCGGCGTTTCGTGAATGAGAATAAGTGTCGACGGGATCTGCTTGTCGCTGTTCAAAGTCAGTATGATACGGATTGTGCAAGCGATTCTCGCCGATCAGTAGGGAGTCGGATCGCTTCATTGATTTTGCCATACACTGGGTTTTCGAAACATTATATTTTCGAAACATTGGGTTTTCGAATGAAACATACGCATGAAACGGACGGCATGCATCACGGCGGTCGCCGCAAACGTGATCATCGCTCGTGGCTCATTGTGCTGTTGGTAGGAATTGGAGTCACTGCCGCGTTATTCATGTCGGTACGTCGTCAGGCGAAAAGCCCTGTCGGCGGCAATCAAGCAATGGCAGAAGTGCCGCGGCGTTATCAGGCGGATCGCGCAATGCGTTACTTGCAGCAGATATGCCAACTTGGCCCACGCGTGACCGGGACGCGTGAAATGGAACAGCAGCAGCGTCTGCTGGAAGGTTTTTTTCAGGCTCAGGGTGCAGCGGTCACGTTTCAGCAATTTGAAATTCGTCACCCCGAGACCGGTGAGAATGTACCGGTGTCTAATTTGGTTGCGTCTTGGTTTCCTAACAGGGCCAAACGGTTCCTGCTTTGTGCGCACTATGACACGCGTCCATTTCCTGATTCGGATAAACGTAATCCAAAGGGACGATTTGTTGGGGCGAATGATGGCGGCAGCGGGGTGGCGGCGTTAATGGAATTGGCGCACAACTTGCGGGATTTGCCCGCCGACATAGGTGTCGATATTGTGCTGTTTGACGCCGAAGAATTTGTGTGGGTGCAGGGTAGGGATCCGTATTTTTTGGGTTCGAACTTCTTTGCAGAACAGTACGTCTCTCGGCCTCCCGCGATCGGATACCAAGCAGGTGTCCTTTTGGATATGGTGGGTGATCGCGAGTTGAAAATCTACTACGAGGCCAATAGCCTGAAGTATGCGAGGGATGTCACACGAGGGATTTTTGAGACAGCCAATTCACTAGGGGTTGATGCCTTTGTTCAGCGAAGTCGGCATCGCATCGAAGATGATCATATTCCTTTAAACGAGATCGCGCGCATTCCCACCGTTGATCTGATTGACTTTGATTATCCACGACCAGGTTTTGGAGCTCCGAGTTATTGGCACACCGAGCAGGATGTGCCGGCAAACTGCAGCGGTGATTCGCTGGCTACCGTGGTATGGGTGGTACATCAGTGGTTGTTGGAGCAAGCGGAGCCCGTTAAGGCACGGGGAAACTAAGGTTTGAACTAAGCAGTGGACGGCAAATTGAGCGTTTGTAGAGAGTTTGGGTGCCGCGATTCGTTGCAACTAGGTGGGTGACCGGTAAGTTGATTGAATGAATCGTCGGGGCGATTGGTTGAGCAAATCCGACCGAACGAAGGTGTACCGAACGAAGATGTACCGAACGAAGGTGTCTTGGGTTGATGTGATGAGAATCCGTTAGCCAACGTGTCTTCGGGAGAACGTTTTGAAGGCGTGTTTGTGTGACATGCGTGAATTAGTTGAGGAGGTTCTGAGTCGATGTTCCAAGGTAGTTTGATTCTCGGAGTGACCTTGTGCCTTTTCTCGGCGTGGTTGCATCGCACCGAAAAACATGGTTGGCCCAATGAATCCTTTGAGACGGAACTTGATCGTCAATATCGGTCACGGCGTTTGAACTCACGGCGGCGAATTCACTACTTGATCGCAGCGTGTGGCGGACTAATTCTCGTTGCGGCCTTTTGGGGACCGGGCGTGACCTGGGTGATCTGTTGGAGCCTGGTCATGTTAATGTTGTTATTGGTTGTCTTTCTTGCTGCCGCCGATGCGGTTGGCACCCATCGTTATCATCAAAAGAAGCTTCCTGAAATTCAGAAGCAAACGCTTGGGGATTCAGACGCTTGACCTAGCGTGCGAATTGGTTGATTGGACATCCTGATACGATGTTTTCTCAGGGCGGTGGTGAGCGGCGGGCGTTGGTGAGCGACCACGGTTCGTTCAAATGCGTTCCATCTCCATAGCTATCGATATCTTCGTTCGTCATAGGACTCTCACGTGGATCTATCTGACCTTAGGCAAGAGTACGCGGATCGAGAATTGGACATCGATCATACGCGGGAGGATCCTTACCAGCAGTTTGAACACTGGTATCAGGAGGCAGAAAAAGCCGAGTTGTTGGAGCCGAACGCAATGGTTCTCGGGACGATTGGTGAGAATCATTGCCCCGCCCAGCGGACAGTTCTTTTGAAATATTTTGATTCAGATGGTTTTGTGTTTTTCACCAATTACGCCAGCCGCAAGGCGAAACATCTCGAATCCAATCCACACGTTTCCTTGCTCTTTCAATGGCTTCCTCTGCAAAGGCAGGTGGAGATTAGCGGGGTAGCAACCAAGGTTAGTGCTGCCGAGACGATGAAGTATTTTCTCAGCCGACCACGTGGCAGTCAGCTAGGAGCTTGGGTTTCGCGCCAAAGCGAGGTGGTATCGCATCGTTCGCTGTTGGATGCCAAGCTGAAGGAACTAACCGATAAGTTTCGCGGCGGGGAGATACCAGTGCCCAGTTTTTGGGGTGGTTACCGAGTTCGAGCCGAACGATTTGAGTTTTGGCAGGGCAGACCCAGTCGGCTGCACGACCGTATTTGCTATGAGCCATTGAAAACGGAAACCGCTGATGCAAGCTGGCAACGATGTCGTTTATCGCCGTAGCGATTGAGGTTGTTGGCTTGGGTGATTGTCGTTTAGCGTCAGGATTTGGCCTGAGAGGTTAGCGTCAGGATTTGGCCTGAGAGGGATGTCAGATTGAGCTCAAGATGAGTTTGGTCACTAATTGGCTCGCCTCCAACTGCCGTGCGATTCGCTCCGTTGTGTGGAGTTCGCGTCGAACACAGGTGACCTGAACGATTGCACCATTGATTCGGCGAGCGATTGAGATGAAAACGATTCCGTCGATCTCGGTTGGCGCATTGGGGCCGAGATGGCCGGTGATTGCGGCTGCAATGGTGGCCTCTGGCGTTTTCTGCAAAGCCTCGCAACACATCGCCTGAGTCACTTCTGGGCTTTCGGTTGTGCACTGTTGAATAAGCGATTCGGGAACGGACAGCCAGGCCGTTTTACTGCTCGCGCGATAGGTCACTAATGACCCGCATAGCCACTCAGAGATGCCGGGAATTTGCGCCAGTGAAGCGCACACCATTCCGCCGGTGCAACTTTCCGCTAACACCAATCGATGTGCCCCGCGTTCGAGGGCGGCTAGCATCGGATGAACGGAAGTGGGAGTGTTAGGCATTGTTCGGGTGCGTTGGTGGATTGGGGATGATGGTGTTTGATCCCATCTGTTGGCGTGCTGAATCCGCTTGCTTGTGGCATTGGGAGGCATCCAGTCGCCGACCTTTTTGTTGGTATCGTAAGGTGATTGAGTCAATCAGTCGAGCGACGGATTTACCTGTATGGGGTTTAGTAAGGCGGGAAGCCTTGGCGGTTCATTTGTTCGACACACGCACCAATCGTTGCCAGCAGGCTCTGCGTTGGTTCGAGAAGTCGCTAAGATTGATCGAGTGCTCCTTGCGTTGTAGACATTGGTCGGCTTTGTCCTTTGATTGGTTGATTGCCGTTTGCTGCAGCCAGTTGTCGGTTTGGCGTCCGGATTTCGCTGCGGTTGAAAGAGGAGCGTTGATTTGCGATTGCTACTTTTAAATGAGAAATCGGTTCCATGGACCCATCGATCACGTGTCCTCAAAGCGACGAATTAGGAAACCTTTGCCATCGGTTGGCACAGGCTGCCGGCAAGTGGAGCCGCGTATCGGATTGGCCCCGCGAGTCGCTTTACCAATGCGGACAGGCTGCCGTGTTCAAGTGGTTCGTACCAAAATCTCACGGTGGCTTTGGATGGAGCGACCGTGACCAAACGGAAGGATACCTGAGACTTGCCGAGTCGGATTTGGTGACGACGTTTGTGATTACCCAGTACATGGGTGCGATTCGCCGGATTGCCGCTTCGGGCAATACAGAGCTTGCCCAAACGTGGCTGCCACGATTGATGGCTGGCGAGGCATTTGCGACGGTGGGAATCAGTCATTTGACAACGAGCCGTCGTCATTTGAGTGAACCAGTATTGAAAGCAAAGCGAGTGGCCGGTGGTTTCGAACTTTCGGGGATGTCGCCATGGGTGACCGGTGGATCGCATGCCGACCTGCTTGTGGTTGGTGCGACATTGAATGATGGCAAGCAGATACTGGTTGCGGTACCGGGGGACGCAGAGGGCGTTGATGCGAGACCAGGTGTGGAGCTGGTTGCACTGTCAGCGAGTTGCACCGACCAAGTGGCGTTCCAGAATGTTCGCGTGGATGAAGGAATGCTGCTTGGTGGGCCAGTCGAGAACGTTCTCCAGTCCGGGGTTGGGGCACGGACGGGTGGATTGCAAACTTCCACGCTGGCGGTCGGTCTTTCCCTCGCAGCCTCCAAGTACCTTGCCAAGGAGGCGGGAACGCGATCGGACTTGAGGGAGCCGGCAGACCGACTCAGCAAAGATGTCAACGCGTTGCGGAAAAAACTACTTGAAGCGTGTAACGGACATTCCGCCGAGGAAGCGAGTGAGATCAGAGCCGAGGCGAACCGCTTGGTGCTTCGAAGTACTCAAGCTGCGCTAATGGCAGCGAAGGGTGCGGGGTTTGTGGAAGGCCATCCCGTTGGTCGCTGGTGCAGGCAGGCAATGTTTTTTCTGGTGTGGAGTTGCCCGCAACCCATTAGCCACGCTCATCTCTGTGAGTTGGCCCATGGTCCTGTGTCGTTGGACCTTGGCAGTCGCGACATCCATTCCCAGGGTTCCAACTCCTAGGGACTCAACGCGAGTTGACTGTCGATCTTTTCACTCAGAGCAAGTCCGATCCATCCACGCTCAAGAGCAAGCTGAGAGATCGATAAACCTGCCAGAGCGTCACGCTCTTCTAGACCGTTGGGGGTGATCGGCAGCGGGTGATTTGTGGATAACACTTTGTTGAAGATCGTTCGAGCGGGCAATCGCTTGCGCATGGACATGTTCGGGCCAGTGATGCTGAGGTGACCGTCGCGGACGAAGTAGGCGTGTAATCCGCTCACCTCCGGGCGATAGGTTGCTGTAATAATCACGTTTCGCAGATCCACCGCTCGCCCGCGTGTCATCTGAACAATTCGTAAAGTTAGCATGAGCATGCCGTCTTCGATTTCAACGGAAACGGGGTGACTCGTCGAAAATCGAATTTCGACGCCTTCGGGCATGTCCTCTGGCATCTGAAAGTTCTCTTGGCCAAAGGATGCCGCAATCTGCCGAAGAACTTCCTCGATCGGCATCGTCTCGCCACTGGGAAGAAGTTTTTCGAGTGTGTTATTGATCGCAGATTGGTGCAGCTGAATATTAAGCAGGCTGTCTTGGGGTGGGCGTGGTCGAGGGGTGAAGGCTGCCATTTGCCACTCACCTGCAACACGGAATCTTCCCATCAGCATTTCTTCGGTGGTTTGCATCTGCGTGACGTGTGGCGCTAGTTTCATATCCACAAGCGGTTGCACGACAAGCTCATCGAGTTTTTGATTCGCGGTCTTGGTCTGCTGGTCGAGGGTTTGGTCAATTTCAGCGCGAATCTGATTCCGCACCGTTCGGTTGGAGATGCGATTCGCTTCGGGAGCCACCGTTTCAAACCGGCGTTCGGCGACCGCTCGAACGAAACCGCCTAAGATTGGATAGTCGTCGAGATCGCTTTCAACTTTCCGTAAACGCAAACGCCCCGAGACATCAACATCCGTTTTTTCGTAGTTGATTCCATTTTGACTGACCGTTACGGGGGTGCCGGATTGGAAATTAGCTTTTCCGGTGGTGTGGATTTCCACGACGCTTTGGTGCCCGGTAGATAAGGTGGTAATGTCGCCAATGCTGCGTAGAACCATGTTCCAGCTGTCAGGGGAGGGAGTGAGTGATATCCCCAACTCGGACTGTATCTGACTCTCACCGTGAATCGTTGCTCCCATCGCTCGAGTGCGAATTGGAACGGTCATTGGCTCATTGCTCGGCAATATACGATTTAAGAACTCATCACGGATTGCAATTCGAAAGTTTGCGTTTCGATAGTGTGTGTCGAGGTGATGGGCGATCTCTCGATCCACATGGCTTTTCGAGAATTTAAGGTCTTGGAGAGTATCAGCTAGATCTTTAGAAAACTGATCGACCGAGTTCAATTCGAGTTGCTCGATTTGAAGCAGTAGCTTTTCATAATCAACTTTTGACGAAGCCAAAGTGTGTAGGGTCTCGATAAAATGGACGATGGTCGGCTGGGTCAACCATTCTTGTTGTCCCTCCGTTAACACGGTTTGATCGATGCGAGTCAGGATCCGCTGTGCGATGACTTTGGACTCAGTGGATGCAGGAGCTGTGGTTCGCTCGGAAGTGTTGATTTCCAGTTCGTTGAGGAGTAGGAATCTTTCCCAGTCTGATGAGTCCTTTCCTGTCCGGCCCTGACTTGGCGAGAGCATTTGACGGATCTCATTGATCTGGGAGAAAAGAAGAGCTTGGTCGCTTTGTGAAGAGGTCGAGGTTGAGGTCGCGGAGTTTTCGGTTTCGATCTGACATGCGTTCCATACTGCCAGCCAAACATCGGCACGTCGTTCAACCGAATAAGCGGTGCAGAGCCAAGGTTTACGTGAAGAGGAGTCGCCGTAGCTTTCCGCTGTTTGTGAGCCCTTGACCGCTGCCTGCTTCATCCGTTCGAGGATTCGACGTGCGGATGGATCGCCGATTGCGTTTAACGATTCGAGTTGATGCAGGTGTCGGCTCATCTCGTCCACCCATTCAGCCAAGTAGACCGATGCGGGCGGATTGATGGGATTCGAAACCATGATTTCAAAAGGCGAGTCAAGTTCTCTTTGTGCGATCGACTCGAGAAACTCTAGTTCTTGGTGCAGCTTGGTTGCAGCAATCCAGCGGCCGGCAGATGCGGCTGATTCTTGATACCCGAATGGGCCCCCATCTTCGGCATGATCATCGCCAGAGATGATGGCGCTTGATGCCCCGGAACGAGAGATGCCAGCTTCAATTCCCTGCAGGATTGCATCGTTTGATGGCGATCCTTCGAGGCTGTTACGCTTGAATGGGGTGAAGGTTTGGTTGGTTGACTGGGATCGATCCGTGTCTGAATCGACCAAGGTTTCTGGGTTGGTTGTATCTTCATTGAAGGCAATCAAGCGAATCACGGGCGGCAGAGCGTTTTCGCTTATTGGATCCATCACGATTGAATCACGACAGAAACCGGCCGGAGACACCGAGATGCCATTGATGCGTTGGCGGCTTTCGTGTCGATCCATCCACGATTCATGATTGGGTGTGCCGACAAACAGATTTGCGGCGGCCAGACAAAGGGTGGATACGGGTGAAAGCATATGAGTGACCGATCATGTGTTGTCATTTGACGACTGTCATCGTCCTTGACGGCGTGATGTACTTGACGGCGTGATGTAATCGAGCGGGCACTGATCGCGGGTAGGCACGTCCATTATGAGAACGCCGTAAGATT
>JADHOA010000187.1 GCA_016779185.1 Rubripirellula sp. | reverse complement strand
CCTTCACTAGTTGAGGGTAAAGTGAGGGTATTTCCTGAGCGGCGGCATCTGCAACCGCGTCAAAGATCTCTCGTTCCCCAGCGGCGTTCTCTAGCGCCTGCTCGTAATTGATGACAGGCAAGGATTCATTATCAGCATTCATTCAATTACTCCAACCGTCTCCCCTTCCAATAGGCAGAACCGCCTCATCCGGCGAGCAGCATCCAACGCTTGCGAAAGCTTTTCTAGTCACAGGACAGCGAACAAAAACGAGAGTATAGCAGGCATTCCCACCGCAAAGCCTCTTGATTGGTGGAAGCCAAGCGTTTGAAGGCATCATTTCGTCCACCTCGTTCAACCCGATTGTCTTCGGCAGGAACGGCACACAGAACTGACGGCATAATGAATCAAAACGTTCCCGAAGACCAAAAGGGTTCAAAGGTCCGAATTGGGCGCGGAACTAATCGAATTAGTGCGCCTCTAACCAGTTTTCCCCGATTCCCATTTCGACGACGATCGGAACTCGCATTGGCAGCGTATTCATCATTGCCGATTCGATCACCGGTATCACAGAATCTTTCTCCGCAGCGAAAAGATCAAAAACAATCTCGTCATGAACCGTAAGAATCATTTTGGTCTTAAATCCACCAGCTCGCAATTCTCGATCCACATTGATCATCGCAAGCTTGAGGATATCGGCCGCAGTTCCCTGAATTGGACTATTCATAGCTAGACGCTCGGAAGCTTGGGCAACACCTCGACTATTACTGTTGATCTCACGAAGATAACGCCTCCGACCGGTTTGCGTGACAACAAATCCGTGCTCGCGAGCGAAGGCAATCGTACGATCAATATACTGCTGAACCCCCGGGTATTTGGCAAAGTAATTCTCGATCAACTCGTTTGCTTCAGCCCTCGGAATGTTTAATCTTTGTTGGAGTCCAAAGGCGGAGATGCCATAAATAATCCCAAAGTTAACGGTCTTGGCCTTGTCTCGCATCTCACGGGTGACTTCTTCCACTGGCACATGATAGACCTTCGATGCGGTGCTGGCGTGAATATCAATCCCGTGCTCAAACGCCTCAAGCATCGCTTCATCACCACTCAATTCAGCCATCACACGCAACTCAATTTGCGAGTAGTCGGCACTAAGCAACAGATGATCTTCATCCCTTGGAACGAAGGCGGCCCGGATATCGCGACCACGCTCCTTCCTTACCGGAATCGTTTGAAGATTTGGATCATTCGATTGCATCCTTCCCGTGGCCGTCCATGATTGACTGTAATGCGTATGAACTCGTCCGGTTTTCGAATCAACCGAGTTTGGCAATTGATCAACGTAAACACTTTTTAGCTTACGAGCGTTCCGATACTCCAGTACATCGCCAACGATCTCATGTCGCCCAAGCAATCGTTGCATTTCCGACTCGCGGGTGGAATACTGACCCGTGGAAGTCTTCTTTGGATTGGGGTCAATCTGAAGCTCTTCAAATAGAACCACACCCAACTGCTTTGGTGAATCGATATTGAATTCATGACCCGCAGCATCAAGGATACGAACGCGAAGCTCATCGATTTCGCGATCAAGCTTTTCTGAAAAACGCGATAGCCCCTCGGTATCAAGACGTATCCCGTTATATTCCATCTCCACTAAAACCGGCACTAGCGGGCATTCGACTTCGTAACAAACCTGGGTCACACCGCGAGACTCCAATTCTGGACGCATAGCCGCAGCAATCTGAAGCGTCACATCGGCGTCTTCACATGCATATTCCACCAGCTGTTCCAGCGGAACATCGGCCATTTGCTTTTGAGCTTCGCCCTTTGGACCAATCAAATCGGTGATGGGTATCGGCGAATAACCAAGGTAGATTTTGGAGAGATAGTCAAGCCCATGCTTCATTTCGGGCTCTTTTTGTGCGTGTGCTAACATGGTATCGAACAAGGTACCCCGAACATGCACATCCCACCAACGAAGCAAAGTAATGTCGTATTTCAGGTTGTGTCCGATTTTCTCAATCGACTCATCTTCGAACAGATGACGAAACTCGTTTAGCACCTGACGGATTCCATCGGATTCGTTCCCGCAAACCACATAAAACGCCTCATGTGGCTTGATGCAAAACGCAATCCCTAAAGGCGTTGCTGAACGCGGATCAAGCCCGGTGGTTTCAGTATCAAAACAAAAGACAGTGGTGCTATTCAGCAATTGAATCAGTTCGGACCGCTCCTCCGCCGTTTTCACAACGTGATACGTATGCTTGACATCCTGGTGCGTACGATCCTCAACCGGCTCATTAAACAGTAGCGTTTGGATTTCCGCCTCTCTTTTTTCCCTCTGGACTTCCGCTCTTACTTTGGCAGAAGAGAAAGATTTACCGAAGAGTCGTTTTCCAAAAGTATCAAACTCCAATTCCATCATCAGCGTTTTTAGCTTTTCTTGATCGAAGGGTTTGAACTGAAAGGCATCAATTTGATAATCGTGGGGAACCTCTTGATCGATGGTAACAAGTCGTCGTGATAATCTTGCCATCTCAGTTTGGTCTTCGATTCTTTCTCGCTGCTTTCCCTTGAGTTCGCTGGTGTGCATCAATAGATTCTCAATCGAACCGTACTTCGCAATTAGCTGCTGCGCCGTTTTAGGTCCGATTCCCTTGACACCGGGAATGTTATCACTCGCGTCTCCCATTAACCCTAGAATATCGATTACCTGTTCCACGCGATCGATCCCCCAACGCTGCAGAACGTTGGCGATACCAACAATCTCCGGTTCCGCCCCTTTACGACCTGGCTTATAGATCAGCACATCTTGGGTCACCAGCTGTTCATAATCTTTGTCAGGGGTAACCATCCAAGTGCGAAATCCCTGCTGGGATGCTTCCCGAGCCAAGGTCCCGATGATGTCATCTGCCTCATATCCCGGCGTCCGAATCACTGTGATATTGAACGCATCTAACAGTCGATCAATCAGGGGGAACTGGCTCGCCAGATCCTCGGGCATTGCATCACGTTGCGCTTTGTACTCGGGGTAATCAATGTGCCGTTGGGTCGGCTCGGGCGTGTCGAACGCGAGTGCGATGTGGGTAGGATTCTCTCGGTTAATCAGATCAAAAATTGCATTGGTTAAACCAAAAACCGCGGAAGTGCACTGCCCGCCCGATGTGAATCTAGGACTGCGGGCTAACGCAAAGTGTGCACGATACGCTAGCGCCATACCATCCAAGAGAAATAGTCTGTTTTCGTCACCAAATAGCCCCTCTCGCGTCTCACCCATCACAAATCCAATTTACGTCGCATTGACAGTTCGGCAGAAAGCACACATTCATGGGTTACGGGTCTTCCTGCCAAGACCATGATCCCACTTTTGGCCGACCCTTGATTGGTCAACCGATAAAAGTCCCACACCCATTAGCGATGCCGGGAAAACGATTTGTCTCCGAATCGCAGTTGAGAATGCAGCTTACCAGTTGCGGCGTAAAAAGCACGTGCAATCGGGCGAAAAGGCGTCGACAGAAACTAACCGCTAAATGCGAACCTCTGACGCTACTGGTCACCTAGATCTGACTCTACTGGTCACCTAGATAACGAAGCTGAATCTTGGTGTTAGGCAATTTCGCTTGAAGTTGACTCACGCCCGATTCCGTTACCGCTGTCCGAGTAACAATTAGGTCATCAAGCTGATTCAGCCCCTCGAGGTGGACGAGCCCTTCATCGGTGATCAGCGTCGAACCCAAATGCAGGAATTTGAGTTCAGTTAATCCTGACAATGCAGCAAGGCCCGCATCTGACAGCCGCGTGTTGTCCAGATTCAACTTTTCCAAAGCGGTTAACTTTCCAACCGGCGAGATTCCCTCATCAGAAAGATTCACCCTCCACAAGTTAAGGTCTTTCAGGTTCGTCAGCTGTCCCAGCGACTGTGTCGCCTGATCGGTAATCTGTAAACACTCACTAAGGTCGACGGATTCAAGTTGGGTCAGTTTACCCAGCGACTCTAAACCATCAGCATCGATCTGATTGGCAGCAAGCCTGACTTTTTTTAACTTTGGATGCTGGGCCAATAACTCCATGGCCTCATTACCAATGGTTGTACCCGCAAGATACAACTCCTGAAGATCCTGCAGTCCATTAAGTTTGCCCAAGCCATCCTCGCTCACCCAAAGAAAATCGATCGCGAGTACTTTGAGTGTTTTGATCTTTCCGACAGACTCCATGCCATCATCACTGACAGAACATTCACCGTTCTTGCCACTGAGCCGCAGCGCCTTGAGTCTCGGCAAATTCGACAATGACTCCATTCCAGCATCACTCACCGGACAATCCCGAAGGTCGAGATCCTCGATAGCCTCGAGCTTGCCAAGGGCACGGCACGCTTCATCGCCCACCCCAGTGCCACCCAATCGCACAGCTCTTAACCGAGGAAGGCCAGCGAGTGAATCGAGAGCTTCAAGGCTGGGTTCACCATCACGAAAATCGACATCGATGATTAGCCCGTCACCGTCTCGCCGCACTTGCTTTGCGGCCGCTTCGACCGTGGCGACAGCAGACTGATCGTCGGAAACCGAGGGAATCAAAGTCGTTGGACGGGCTGAACTGACAGCCTCTTCCGAGCTCAACTCTTTACCATCCTCGGGAGAATTGCATCCCACACCGAACAAACAAGCAACAGCAAACAACGTATACCAACGCAATGGAAAATCCTTTTCAAAACAAGCTTATCGCTAAAACAACCTCGATGCCGCACTCGGCCCATTCTATTGATAAGCCGAATCACTCCTACTCAAAATCGCGGTTCAAACTTGGCCGCAGCGTGCGACTTTTATCAACTTGCAACTTCATCCAGTTGCGACTCGCCGCAAAGCCGCAATAAAGTTAAGTGAAACCACACGGCCAATCCGCGTGGTTTCCTATCTGCCGAGATTTAGACCGCGGCCTCAACTTCCCAACCTGCTCGGTATTGCTTACGGATATACTGATCGGCTTCTGGGCAGTTGGTTGCCTTCAAGGTCGCGCCATCCCAATCCAATTGCTTACCGGTTCGGTAGGACACGTTACCAAGTAAAACCGCCTCGGTGAGAGCGCCGGAATAATCAAAGTTGCAGGTCGTTGGCGACCCATCCTTACAGGCCTTGATCCACTCGGCATGATGCCCAATCGAATCTGGAATCGAAGGGGCAGGTGGGGTGTAATTGGAAAACTTGTCCGAAGGGAAGAGGCGATACTTGGAGTAGTCGGCGAACATTTTTCCTTCAGTGCCCACAAACATCACTCCACTACCGGGAACTCGTTCACCGGCAACCTCGCGAGGGGTCATGTTTCCGTCGTACCAAGTGAGTTCACACGCAGCGAGTTTCCCACGTTGAGGGTACTGGTACTTAACCGTAAGCCCCAACGGGCAGGTTTCTGGATGAACTTTTTCATCATCAGAAAAGGCTTCACAGCTAGTTGGATGACGTAACTCAAGCGCCCAGAAGGGCAAATCCATATAGTGACACCCCATGTCTCCTAGAGTTCCTTGACCGAAGTCCCACCAACGACGCCATTGGGCGGGATGGTAACGACCGGCAGCATAGGGTCGTTCGGGCGCAGGGCCCAACCAGAGATTCCAATCCAGGTTGGCGGGCGGTGTTTCGCCTTTCTCGGGACGATCTCCACCTCCCCATCCCTTACCGACCCACACGTGAACCTCCTTCACATCACCGAGCGCGCCCGACTGAACGATCTCAACAACGCGACGATAATTGGAACCAGCATGAATCTGCGTTCCCATTTGCGTTGCCACGCCCTTGGCTTTTGCCGCTTGTGCTACGAGACGAGCTTCGTGAATCGTATGGGTAAGCGGCTTCTCACAGTAGCAGTGTAGACCTGCATTGATGGCGCGAATCGAAGCAGGAGCGTGATTGTGATCCGCAACCGCTATCACGATCGCGTCGGCTCGATCCGCCTCGCTCGCAATCATTTCTCTATAATCCGAGTACTTTCGCGCACTACCAAATTGGCTTGCGGCACGATCGAGGTAATTGGAATCAACGTCACAAATTCCGACGACGTCTTCGTTTTTGATCGCATCAATGTTTGCCGCGGCGCGATTGGCAGTGCCCACGCACAATATCTTTAATTTCTCGTTGGCAGAACGCGACTCCTGCGCTGCAACTTCGCTCCAAACGCCGGCAGACAATGCGGTCGCACCACTTGCTTTTACGAATTGTCGACGCCCCATTCCATGCTGAGACTGCTTAATCTTTTTCACGATGTCTTTCCGCATTCCTAGTACCTAATAACGAAGTCAATAGTCGAGCGAATTTTTTTAAAAACTTACTCGTTGTGTTTCTAAATCCTATCAGTAAAGTCCCGTAAAAACGAGAATCGAACCATTCTGAGGCCTACGATAGCTAGGTTCAAGTCAACCAAGCCACTGAAATCAGACGGCAACGCTCGTCGTCCCAACTCGGTCGACAAGCCGTGGCAAATTTTAACCGATCGTAAGGTCGCCATGTTGCAGGGGGCAGGATGGACCAAGGTAGTCAGCGGGGATCAAAACTTTGGGTGGTTCTCACCAATCAACCGAGAGTTTTGCAAATGAATTGTCAAACAGATCCCGGATACTTCCATTCACCTCGATACGGTCGTCGAAGTAATTCGTTTGCCTCGTTATCACCAATCACCCTCTCCGCTGCGCCATCCCAACGAATACTTCGGCCAGCCTTAAGCGAAAGCATCCCAAGGAGGCTTAGATTTGTCGCATCATGTCCAACCTGGACATCACACGTCGGTCTGCCGCCTGTCTCGATCGCCTTAATGAAATCAGCCCAAAGAAGATCAATACTATGACCATCTGGTTCTTTGTGCTGAGCACCCTGATGAATCACTTTTGCGTTCTTATCTGACGGATAAAAGGACCATCCGTCTCGCCACCCCATGTGGAAAGTTCCCTTGGTGCCGTAGAAATAACAACCCACACTCGGCTGGCCTTCAATTGAACCCGCAAATCGCCGATGCTCCCAGACTGCAGTGAACGACTCGAATTTGTAAGTTGCGATCTGACAATCGGGAGCATCTGTGGTCTGCTCTTGTTCATTGAGTACGGGGAGGCCGCGAATCGGACGACCGCCAGTGGAGTAAACTTCCTGCGGGTACTTTTCGTCCGTCCACCAAAGGATCTGATCGAGCCAGTGAACTCCCCAATCACCCAGAGTTCCATTGGCAAAATCGAGAAAGTTACGAAAACCACCAGGATGAATCTTGCGATTGAACGGTCGAAGTGGGGCTGGCCCACAGTACATATCCCAATCCAACTGCTCAGGAGGCTCGCTATTTGCCGTGGGCGATTCGGCACCTCCTTGGCTATGCACAAAAGCCTTGACGAGACCAATCTCACCTACATTTCCCTGCTTCAAAAAATCCATCCCTGAAACGTAGTGGGGCCCGATGCGACGATGTAAACCGACCTGCACGACACGGTTATTCGCTCTTGCCGCTTCGAGCATCGCGCGACTTTCAGCGATGGTATGCCCCGTCGGCTTCTCGACAAAAATATGCGCCCCCGCGTCAATCGCTGCGATCGTGTTTAATGCGTGCCAATGATCAGGAGTTGCAACAATGGCGATCTCAATTTCTTCCCGATCTAACAATTCGCGAAAATCGGTGTAGGTCTTGACCTGTGCCCCAGAGAGATCCTCGACCTCTTCGGCTGCAATCTCAAGTTTGTCTTGATCGACATCGCATAAAGCGACCGGCTGAATCGTCCCCGAGGCCATCGCCTCTTTCAGAATATTCATCCCCCACCAACCCGATCCAATCAGCGCGGTTCGATAACGTTTTCCTTTTGACTGGGCGTGCACAAACGGCATCCCGACCGCAGCACCTGTAATCGCGGCCGACCGTATGAACTGACGTCTTTCGATACGCATGAGTACACCCAAATTAATTACTGGAGCACAGCGTTGCGTGAACGCTGACTTAAAAACGAATCTCTCGAACCCTAACGAAAGGAATGCAGGATGATCGCCGACCGAGGTCGAGATTCTAACCGAAAAACTAGCTACCGAC
>JADHOA010000186.1 GCA_016779185.1 Rubripirellula sp. | reverse complement strand
TGCGTGAAAAGCCTCATCTCGCGGGCCGTAAGCGTCACGCCAAATCTTCAGCTGCTGATCGCTCATTCGCTTCATGTTCGCCCACGCGGACTTATCAACCCGTCCCTTTACCGATTGTCCATCAAACGAAGGAAGAAGATCAACAAACAGGTCAAACTGAAGGTGCATGTGTCGATCGATCTCCAGTTCCTGGAACCGAGCCGGTGGTGCATTATCTTCCCACTGATCAAAGAGCGTTGCAGGTTCCGGCAACTCAACATCCGCGTAAAGATCCAAGTGACGTGGAGCTGGCATCCAGTTTCGGTGCGGTGCCTTGTGTTGAACCATCAACATAAACGGTTTGGTCTCATCGCGGCCTTCGCGAAGCCATCGTACCGCAAGGTCCGTAACGATGTCGGTACAGTGACCTTCTACCATCGTCTTTCCATTTGGCGTGATCAGATCCGGATTGTAGTAGAGTCCCTGACCGGGAAGAACTTGCCAATCATCAAATCCCTGCGGGTTTCCCTTGAGGTGGGATTTGCCGTAGATGGCGGTCGTGTAACCAACCTGCTGCAACAATTTTGGAAAGGTCTGTTGGTTCCAATCAAAGGAATTTCCATTATTCATGAAACCATTTTTATGGCTGTGCTTTCCAGTCTGAATCACTGCCCGACTGGGACCACAAATCGAGTTGGTGCAAAAACTGTTTCGGAAAAGCATACCTTGTTTCGCAAGGTCATCGATATTCGGTGTTGGATCAACCGACTCGAGCCAACCGTGATAAGCACCAATTGCATGGGGTGCATGATCATCAGAGAAAACGAATAAAATATTTGGACGACTTGGCTCCTCGGCCTCAACCATATCGGTGAGTTGGGCGTTCATAAGAACGAAACCCAAGATGCCCAAAAAAACTGCTCCCATCTTCATCTCGATTACCCTTAGCTGTTTTGCAAACCATTCAATCAAGTGACTCTTGGCGGTGCAGTACTTCATAAAGCCAAAAGCGATCCGACCTGCTATGCAGATTCGGAACCATAATAAAAAAGACCGTCGACCCGTAGCCGCGTTGCTCAAAGCACCTCTCAAGATGATACGGCGGCCTAGATGGAGTGACAACAAGGCACTGGAAAGAGGGTTAATCGATTACCACAAGGTGAAGTGCGTGCCGATAGCCGTTAACCATCGCAATTGTTTGTAGAATCCAATATCTTTGCAACAGAGACACAAAACTCACTGACTCATTGACTCCCCATCCGCACCGCATCATTACACTTTGAAATCGACACAAATTCCAAAGCGGCGTCGAAATAGTGATCAGCCCGAACCACATCCACGAAAGGCGTAATCGCAATGACGGCCCGAAATTGCGACATTTCCCTTGCTGACATCAAACAAGCAGCTGTGACGATCAGTGATCATGTTGTTCGAACCCCACTTCTCCCATCAGCGAGCCTTTCAAAAGAATTGGGAGGACAGATCTACCTCAAGGCAGAGAATCTTCAGCACGAAGGCTCTTTCAAGATACGAGGCGCCACGAATGCTTTGATCTCCAACAAACATCGACTAAGCACATCGGGCGTCATCGCACACTCGTCGGGGAACCACGCAGCAGCGTTAGCACGCGCATCACGCAAAATAGGAATCAACGCAAACTTGGTGATGCCCCACAATTCGTCACCTCGCAAAATCAGTGCGGTTGAGAATTACGGCATTGCCCCAATCTTATGCGAACCAAGCAGCGAAGCTAGGCAAGCAACCACCGATGAGTGGATCAAACAGACGGGTGCCTTACTGATACATGCCTATGATGACCCTGCCATCATCGCAGGCCAAGGAACGGTGGGACTAGAGATCCTAGAACAACTGAGCGAAGTCGATTCGATTTTGGTGCCGGTCGGTGGCGGAGGACTCCTATCAGGTGTACTTCTTGCCGCCAAAGCAATTAAACCCTCCATCCAAGTATGGGGGTGTGAACCATCCCAAGCAGATGACGCCTATCGCAGTCTCCAATTCAACTCAATTCAAATGCCGACGCGATACGACACCGTTGCTGATGGATTAAGAACCGCACTCGGTCACCTGACATTCCCAATCATCCAAAGGCTTGTCGATGGAATCCTATTGGTTAATGAAGACGAAATCATGCAAGCGACTCGCAAACTAGCAACTGATGCGAGGCTAGTGGCCGAACCATCCGGCTCGGTTACCTTGGCGGCGATGATTCGATACCAAGAACAGTTTCGCGGTAAAACCACTGCGTTAGTGATCTCGGGAGGGAATATCGATTTCTCTCCCTGCTTGCTCGGAAGATCCTGACCGAAAAAGTATTTGATCTCCAATACCGAACTCCTCCGCTAAAAGCAGTCGGAGTCGGCATCACTTGGCATACGCCAATCACCGCGCGGCGATAGACTGACCGTGCCAATCTTAGGACCATCTGGGACGCAATTGCGTTTAAATTGATTGCTGAAGAATCGCTTAAAAAACACATCGATCGTGTCAGCGATGAAATCGGCCGAGTACTCCCCATCGAACTGAGCCTTTGATGCAAGAAAAAGAATTTTCCTCTTGGAAAAACCGTGCCGAATGAAATGGTACAGAAAAAAGTCGTGCAGTTCATAGGGTCCAACCGCCGACTCGGTACTCTGTCGTATCTCACCCGATTCCGTTGGCGGCAACAACTCAGGTGAGATCGGTGTGTCGGCAATCCGATGCAGCACATCTGCAAGGGAAGACCCATCGTGTCGAGACGCGAAGTGACGAACAAGAAACCGCACCAGCGTTTTTGGCACAGACGTATTCACATTGTACATGGACATGTGATCCGCATTGTAGGTCGACCAACCCAACGCTTGCTCACTCATGTCTCCTGTACCGAGAACGAAGCCTCGCGTCATGAGAAGCATCGTGCGAATTCTTGCTTGAACATTTTCAAAAACAAGATCAGCAGCGTCGTCTGGTAACTGAGTCAACCTGTCCTGAAGTGCGTCCATCTTAATTGACGACGATAACTCGATCCCGAATGGACAGTGTCCAATGGCGCGAAATGCTTCGAGACACTGGGAACGAATATCAACACAGTCCAACCGAACACCTAGCTCTGCAACCAACCGCTCGGCACTGACTCGTGTGTGTTCAGTTGTCCCAAATCCAGGCATCACCAACGCAAGGATTCTCTCACGTGTCCAGCCGATCGCATCACATGCCTGCACCGCTACAATGAGCGCCAACGTGCTATCGAGGCCGCCCGAAACGCCAATGGACAAAGTAGTATTCTGAGGCAAACGTTTTAATCTTTTTGCTAAACCGGCCACTTGAATTGCTAAGATCTCAGAACACCGAGCATCGAGTTCTTTCACATTTGACGGAACAAATGGATGAGGATCAATAAACCGCAGAAGTTCATTCCTGGGGGCAAGTTCATCATCACACGCGTTCTGCGACTTCAAATCACCGTCAAGATTATCCGATCGACTCAATACCGCCTGTTCAACGGACGCTGCGGTTACAGAAAGTGGCCCATGGGAATCACCGTTCACTGAGATTGATCGATACTCTGAGTGATTTTTCGCCTTGGCATCCGCGAACGTACCAACCGCTCTTCGTTCACGAGCCAAATGCTGTAAGTCCACGTCGCAAGTAACTCCGGCCGCCTCGACGTATCCAGGGACCAGTCCGTCTCCAATGCGTCTTGACTCTCCGAGCAATCTTCCATTTTCAGCAATCATTGAATGACCGCCGAAAACCAAATCCGATGTGGACTCACCGGCGCCGGAAGATGCATACGCGTAAGCAGCCAAGCACCGCCCCGACTGGACGCGCACGAGGTTACGTCGCCAATCTGCCTTGCCAATCGTTTCGTTGCTGGACGACAGATTCAGCAAGACGTTCGCACCCGCAAGAGACGCAAGGCTACTGGGAGGAACAGGGCCCCAGAGATCTTCACAGATCTCGATACCAATGACTGCGGGTCCCCAATCAAATAACAGGTCCGTACCAAAAGGCACCGCTTGGTGTCCGATCTCTACGTGATGGGGGTCCGTTGCCCCCGCAGCCTGAAAATGCCTCGACTCGTAAAACTCGTGGTAAGTCGGCAAGTAGCTTTTGGGAACGATCCCAAGAATTCTGCCATTCCGTACGACAACCGCAACATTCATTAAGACGTCTTTGACAACCAGTGGCAATCCAATGACCACCAGCGCATGCTGCCCTCGAGTTCGACTCACAAACTGTTTCAGAGCTTCCTTGGCAGCGGTAAGCAAAGAATCAGTAAGAAAAAGATCCCCACAGGTGTAGCCGGTTAAACATAATTCCGGTAGCAAAACAATATCGGCTTCGGCACGAGTGAGCGTATCACACAGATGCTCGAGATTTGCAAAAGGGTTGGCCACCTCCACTCGCGGTGTTGCAGCGCAGATCCGTAGAAAGCCGTGGGGAAACAAAACAGCCTCGCTCGCAAATTGGTCTCGACGTCGACCAGCCATCACCAAAACGACACACCTTGAGCCACCACCGGACTGAAGGAATCAACAACCTAACACGATAATCTCCCTACGCAAAACGTGCGAGCGTTGATTCAAAACCTGTGAAAAAAGCCATATCGAACTTCCCCCGTCAGATCCCCCAAACCAATTAATCGACCATCTCTGCCTTTCAGCAAGGTCCCGTTGACACAAAATGCCGCAGCAATGTCCCCCTTCCTCACAGACTATGATGCTGCCAGCCCGATCGCCACGGTCAGACCTGGCGGTGCGCCGACAATCCTGACACCAACCAAACCACGAACACAATCATTGATCCTGAAGTGACTGACTCCTCCCCAATCTCGTACGAACTGTTTGATTTTCTGACCGACCTGCAGATTAGTAATCGTCGAGAATGGTTTGCGGAACACAAACAGCGGTACATCGACGAGGTCTTAAATCCAGCAGTAGAACTCTGTTCACGACTGGAATCACCTCTAAAAAAAATCGCACCCCATCTTTCGGTTATCCCCAAGCCACATCGAGGCTCGGTCATGAGGGTCTATCGTGACACTCGATTTAGTCGTGACAAAACTCCCTACAAGACAAATGTTGGCATCTCGTTTCGCCACAAAGTTGAAAGTGACATTCACGCACCAGGGATTTACATTCACCTAGAACCAAGGAACTGCTTCATCGGATGCGGTTGCTGGAAGCCTGATCGACCATCACTTTCGCTGATAAGAGCAAGCATTCTCGAACGCACATCAGCGTGGAAAAAAGTTCTCAGTCACATCCAACATAAGACCGACTTCACGATTGCCGGCGATAAGCTAAAACGTGGACCACGCGATTTACCGAGCGAACACCCATATCTTGAAGACCTGAAACGAACTGATTTCATCCTGATTGAAATGATTCCCGAGGAAACTCTCACGGGACGCGATGCCATCCCCCACTTGGTCAGTCGAATCAAAGCCGCACGACCATGGATGCAGTTTCTCTGTCGCTCACTCAACATTGACTACTAACCAGCGGAGAAACCATGACGGACAGCACTGCGAACAAGCTGAGAATTCATCTCTTTGAGAGATAAGTTCAGGCGTCTCTCGATAATCGATTTTGCAGAGTATGTATCTGGGATGGCAATGAATTTTCCTGCGAATACTCGTGACGGTACCAGTCAGCAAGAATCGAGGCGTGGGAGGGTTGCCCGATTCGCCACATTTCCATCGCTCGCACTACGGGCAGTTCAGCGGATCGAATCAGATCGAACTCTGTTCCGAGATCAAGCATCAGTGCCAAAGATGCGAGTTGACAAACAACGCAGGCCTCTCGGTCAGCATTACGCTGCGTCATCACTCGGTCGGCTGACAAACAGCTAACTAACCACGCCAAACGAAGAATCTCGGGAACTTGTTGATCGACATCGGTGAGCATCGCCTCCATCCAAACGCACGGCGAGATCGCATCAAAGCCACCATCTCCACCTCGCGCCGGCTGAATCATCACCAGCGGCAAATCATCCACCCAAAACTCTTGATTCGCTGAATCCCCGCCCCAGAATTTTTTTTCGAACAATCGAAGCAACCCAAAACCGCATGTATCCCAGCGGTCGCGAAGTGGTCGGCAACGCAAGTCAATCTGTTCCGAAAGATCAGGGAAAGTTGCTGCATAATCGCTTTTGGCTTCCTCTAGTTTCTTAGAAATCGTTTCTGCCGCCTCATCAATCCTAAGATCTTGGCATTCGGCGATCTTAAGCGACTGCTGGACCGATTGGAAAACGGAGGACTGCTTTGAAACCAAGGCACGAAATTCATGCCAAAAGCGATCTGGATTGGTCTGATCAGTTGCTAATCGATCATGAACGAACTGTACGGCCGGCAACAACAGATCTGTCGCCTTAGGATCAACAGATTTTTCGTCGATCGCATTCACATACAATGACTGGGCGAAACTAAGTCGAACGTCACTGATCCAACGAAAGGATGCTCGGCCCACCGAATCTATCCTTCACTCATGTTCGCACGGATCCACTGCTCGAGTTCCTGAAAATCAACAGGAGGAAGCTCGTTCAAATCGGGTCGCAGCTTTTTAGCGTCATGCAAGTAGACGTGCTGTATTTCGGTTTGAGACTTTTCGGTATTCCAGTGCATCAGCAATCGAATGCATCGAGGCAACGCGCCAGGCACCGCGATTTCATAGGCACATAACAGAGGTACATCGAGCCACCCAAGTTGTCTCGCAGCGAGCGCGGGAAATTCTGCACCTAAATCCTTGGTAACGGTAAAGGTGATACTCGCCACATCCGCTGCCTCGATGCCGTTTCGCCGTATCACCAAGGCAAGCAATTGCCGGGTCGCGGTCAAAATTTCATCACGATCATCCGCGGTAACCGTGGTGGCACCACGAACCCCTCGACAAACCGTAGAACGACTCTCGCTCATAAAATCACTCATGAGAAACAACAGAAGGCAAACGCCTTGGAAAAACATGCCCCGATACTATAGATGATTGCTCCAGATGACGATAATCCGGTAAAGTTCATTTTCTGTGATTGGATTTTTTGCTTCGACACCAAACGAAGTACCTCGTCAATCGCCAACCCTCCTTTTTCCCCACACAAAGGCTCCCCACCCATGCCTCCGGAACGCAGTCGATACCAAGAGAAGATAATTAAGAATTATTACCAGAATCGAGATGCGATCGGCCTACAAAAAGCTCAAGAGGCGGTCACAGAACTCTATCTCAGCGAAGGAAAAAAGCGAGAGACGGTTTGGAAGCGGCTCGCCAGCCACCTAGAAAAAGTTGGCTTGAATGCGAAACAAATCGAGCACCTTCGCAACGAAGATAGCCCAGAACTGGTTCTCGAAACGCTAAAGAAATTCATGTAACCATCGAGAAACGGTCCCGCCAATCTCGCGATCTTTTTTCCCTCCCTCTTTTCCAATCCATTTCTTCACCGAGACAGGCATCCGCTAAACCTGCATCCACAGGCAAATCGGATTTTCGTTATACTCGGCGGTGTTGTGATGCGGGCTCGACTCGTTTTGTTACGATGCGATTGTTTCGATTCCACCGGTGCTCGACGCAGTTGCAAGAATGGACGTTATTTTCTTTCACGAAAAAGTCTTCATTCTTGGCCCACTCAACCCAGTGAATTCAGCCGTGTTTTGGATTGTTAAGAATGACTACGATCGGTAGCTCCACGATCGCACTAGCGGGCCTCCTCCAACACCCATTACTGGCTGAATCCGATTGGTCAGAGAGTGGCTGGTTCGGAAGCCTATTGTTCGCACTAACCTCGCTTGGCCTCATCTTTTTGGCCGCGACTGGGTTTTTCTTCACTCGCTACTTCAAGCTCTGGTTCCAAGCCTACATGTCCGTCGCAGACGTGAGTCTGGTCAGCCTGATTCGGATGCACTTCACCAAGGTGAACCCGATGGTTGTGGTCCAGGCAAAAGTGATGAGTGTGCAGGCTGGTCTAGACATCAACCGCGCCACGGGAATTAGCACGAGAAGACTCGAAGCACACTACCTCGCCGGCGGCAAAGTGATCAATGTGATTCACGCAATCATTGCGGCTCATCG
>JADHOA010000185.1 GCA_016779185.1 Rubripirellula sp. | reverse complement strand
CACCAAAGAGCCATATTCTTAAATTTGGAAATCGCAAAAGTAACAACCGAGAGATCCCCACCAAATGCTCCACGCCGCTCGAAAAATTCATCCCGGCATGACAGAGGAGCACGGGGGTGTCAGGCTCCGTTACAAGATCAGCATTTGCGGTAGCTAGTTCCTTTCGAATTCTCCATCGTTCATCAGCCGTTACCTTCGTTAATTGACGAAAGCCTGAAGGAATCCGGTGAACTTTTGATGGGTGAAAATCTCGAATCACCAAATCACGCCGGGTTTCTGCATCATTCACCAAGATGCCACGAGCCCGTCGGGCGACTAGCATGCAACGCTTGCCATAACGCGACGTGTCCCACCAGTGGGTGTCTGCGGATACTCCACCCGATCGGCATCGAGCCACAACAGGCGTACCCGTTTTTTCCGAGGCTTCCATTGCAGAAGATAATTCTTCGCGTGCCGAATCAACATAGATCAAGTCGTAGCTGGCCGCACGCTCGACCATCCAACCGGTCATTGCCCGCATGTACTTTCCTATCGACCAATCACGACGCGGGGCAACACAGCAGCGATACACCGGCACTTCGCGGATCACCGTTTGATCGGGCCAACTCGATTCGTACTTGGGAGTCAACACATCAACATGTACCCCTCGGCGCCGCAGACTAACCGATTCATGGAGTAACGAGCAGGCAGAATCCCAGCCACCATGTGGCCAGAATCTTCGACCAACCATTAGGACTCTGGGCTTCCGATTCACGATTTAGCCTGCTTTCGGGCTGCCTCTATCTCGGTGGGATCCAATACGGCTAGATGGGGAAGATTTCGAAACATGTCGAGAAAATCCAAACCGTAACCAACCACAAATTCGTCCGGTATTTCAAACGCCGAGAAGTCGGGTCTCATCGTCACCTCGTGCTTGCGCAACTTGTGAAGCAAAACCGCCGAAGCGACGCTTTTTGCGCCTCGGGTTTGTAGCAACTGCGTAAGGTGGTCCAGCGTCCTTCCCGTATCAAAGATGTCATCCACCAAAAGGACATCATGATCACAGACGTTCAGCAGCATCTCACTTTCGGTCACTAAATCACCTGAAACGGTCCCACCTCGGTAACTTGATGCCTGGATGACCCCCACTCGCAGTGGCAACCGGATCATTCGCATCAAGTCTGCGAGCAACACCAAGCTTCCGGTCATCACTGCAACGATCGTCAGCGTTTTACCTTGATACTGACTCTCAATTTGCCGCGCAAGACGGATCACCCCTTCACGGAGTTCGGCTTCGGTCAGCAATGTCCTCATGAGTCGAACCAGTTGTGATGAAAAACACTCTTCGCCGGATGAAAGGTCGGCCCTTGCAACAAAGATCGTCGAGACGCGGTAACCTTTTCGTTTCCGCGAATCTGGGAGGTTTGGGCACAAAGTACGAACAGTAACAAATGTCACGAAGATACTGAACAGAAAATCCGAACAAGAGGAGTAGATCTGCCTTTTTGGCACTTTTCTCCTCGCCCTACGCGCGCCGCTTGTCAAATGCAATAGGCCGGAACTGTCCACGGAGAAAGGTCAGGAAAGAGGTTCATTGATCTCGCTTAAAGTCACGATGCAAATCAACGCGCAATAGGATCTTTCAGAAGAAAGAATCATCCGAATGACCAATTCACAACGTCAAGCGAAAGCTCGAAATTGTTTTCTTCAGTGGATCGAAGAGCAATTGGCAGCAGATCATTCGGATGGCGAAAACCAAAATACCGTTGCTAATTCGAAAATTATCCGCGAAGGAATGGTGATTCGCGAAGACTTTTTCCTCGGTAGAAGATTCGTCACACAGACTTGGGATGCGATCTGGTTCATCGAAGAAGATCAATTGAAAATCTTCAATACCCATGGCTCCGTGCTTCAAGTGATGAACCGTAGTGAGATCGATCAGCGCGCAGAGACTTACGAGCAAAAATTCGAAACCCAAGTAAACGAAAATCCGTTAAAAGAGGTTGCGAATACATATAGGATTCAAGACGTCGCTCAACGCAACTTTGATGACGCGAGTGACCGCAAGGCAGCCTAGAGCGAAACACCCAAAAAAGCTAACTCGGAAGGGCGGTTTCGTAAAAACTAATTCTAAACGCCAGGCTCCATGAGTCGCCAGATCTGCAAGGTGCCAATATCGTTGCGTTGGAGCGACGGAGATTTCTGCTTTCGAAAAGCAATCTTCTTGGCCAGATCGCCTATTTCGAAAGCCTCCAAAGAAGACTCGAGGCATTATCTGGGTGTGGCGGGGACAACGCCTCCCATGGACGGTCACCGCTAAAAAGTGACGGTTTCATCCGACCGACGTGGCGGTAGGTCAAATGGATCTCCTGCACTCGAATCGTCCTGCACTCTTCCAATAATCGCTCGCAGTACTCATTGACCGCAAGAACGACACCGCTTCCTCCTCGATCCAATCATCTTTTGGTTGCTGCCGAACCAACTTCAGGCTTGTTTGTATCAAATTTCCGTAAAAAGAGCACTCGCACTCTCGCCGTCCATCCACACTCCGCCCGATTGGATTTGATAAGTTGGGAACCGGACGTAATGGTTTGAAAGATTCCCTCCAATATTAACACCCAACGAACATGAACCAACGCATCTTGATTCGTCGCAACTCTCTGAAGCACTTCTTACCAGCAATGAGAGATTTATGCGCAATAGCAATTTTCGCCTCGTGCATTCCCGCAACCGCGCAGGTTGCAACCAACCCCCAGACGAACCAGCCAAAAGAAACGAACTCAGATCATCAAGCTGGACGTATCCAACATTTACTTAGCGAAACCGCTTGGAGATCGATTTTCAATGGTGAAAACCTCGAAGGGTGGAGTGGAGATGTGGGTGGATACCGCGCCCAAGACGGCATCCTCATCTGCGAAAAAGGCGGAAAGAATTTGGTAAGCGAAGAAAGCTTTAGTGATTTTGCTTTTCGTTTTGAATTCAAACTTGAAGAGAGTGGTAATAACGGAATCGGTATACGAGTTCCAAAGGGAGGTCACCCGTCGCAACAAGGCATGGAAATTCAAATCCTTGATCACCACGGCAGCCGTTACGAAACCGAGGCCGTCTTTGCGGACGGATCCAAACGCAATCTTTCTTGGCTAAAACCATGGCAATATCATGGATCGATTTACGGAATTACGCCAGCAAAACAGGGTCACTTGAAACCAGCCGGTCAGTGGAACGAAGAGACCATCATTGCAATCGAGGATCATATTATCGTGATCCTTAATGGACACGTGATCGTGGACACCTATCTTGAACAAACCACGCCCGTCGACGGTAAAGCTCATCCGGGAATGAAAAATGAATCAGGACATCTCGTTTTCGCGGGTCACAGCGACCGAATGGAATTTCGAAATCTTGAGTTAGCGGATTTTTCGACGCCAGCAACCACTCCCAGAGTCAGCACACTCAATCAGCCTCCAGTCGGATTCCAGGCGCTGTTTAATGGTCAAAATCTCGAAGGCTGGAAAGGCCTTGCTCATAAAAACGCGAACAACCGGCGAGATTTGGTCGGCCAAGCACTGAAAGACGCCCAGAGTGCCGCGGACGAATCCATGCATCAACACTGGAGCGTTCATGAGGGAATTCTCACCTATGACGGAAAGGGACAAAGTCTTTGCACCGACAAGGACTATGGAGATTTTGATCTTTATGTGGAATGGAAAATCCCTCCAGGTGCGGATTCAGGAATTTACCTGCGCGGAACACCTCAGGTGCAAATATGGGATCCATGGGATCCTAGAATTGACTCCGCAGGAACGCTACCAGATTCATCGGAAGCTTGGGTGAATGCTTACAACAATGGGCGAAATCTAGGTTCTGGCGGACTGTGGAATAACAAACGTTGGCGGAACAGCCCTATTGTTCGGGCGGATAAAAAACCAGGCCAATGGAATCAGTTCTTGATTCGTATGGTTGGCGACAAGGTTTCCATCTGGCTCAATGACAAACGGGTAGTTGATCGCGTCCAACTGGAAAACTATTGGGACAAGAGCGGCATTACACCCATTGCTCGCGCTGACCAAATCGAACTACAACACCATGGTAGCGAACTGTTCTTCCGAAACCTTTTTATTCGCGAACTTCCCTACTAAGAAGCAGCCTCCAAAAGAACGACTCGTCAATCAGACGAAAGAGAGTGCAATCGATGGTGTGTCGCTTGTAGAATTACCCAACAATCGCCGGTATCTTTGCCCGGAATCATCCCGGTGCCAGATCCAAGTGCTGGATATCATATCGTTCAAGAACGATGACGTCTAAGTTTGAAATTCCATTCAATGTGATTTAATTTATCTACCGTTGCACTTTGCTGACTGAATGAGCAAGTCTAGAATTTCGTGCGTGGGATTGAATATTCCCACGCCTGCTTTGATCCTCTTATTTTCGGCAGAGGGATCATTTTTAGGGTTCGCCTTCGTCACCTAAAGGCTTGTGCAGTAGCACGCTGAGACGAACGCGTTTCTCCCAGCGGCTCCATTTTGCCGCCGACGGATCAAAGCAACATAAAGCCGGTCGTCAGACTTCTTTCAGAAGACTGGTGGCCGGTTTTTTTTGGAGTGTCACCACGCATTAAAATCTTCTTCGTTGCAAAGCGTACTACCGGCTTAAAGATCCGGTGCGAGTGGAGCCCACAAGCGTCAAATGCAATGATTCAACCAAAGCGTTGACTGCGTGCAAATCCTCTTTGAAGGGCACAAGAACGAACCCGCAAAGCATAAAAAAACCCGAACCAGACATCTCGCCTGATTCGGGTGACAAAGCGGAGGGCACGGGACTCGAACCCGCAGCCCCTTGCGGGGTACCTCAGTTCCAGTGAGGCCGCTCACCAATTCGCTTACCCTCCGGTTGTGGCACTATTCTTGCCACACAAGCACGATCTTGCAATGCGGACTTGGGGGACGCATGAGATCCTTTCTAAAACAGAAATCATCGAACGTGCTATCCCTCTTAATCGCTAAAATGAGTCCTTCGCACCGCTGATCAACTTGATGAATTCAGCATTAGATGGAAACCGCCCAAGCTGCTTGGTTAGTTGCTCCATTGCATCACAGGGATGCATGCTACTGAGTGTCCTGCGAAGCATGGTTACCGCTTCATAGGTCTCTTCGTCGTGCAACAATTCTTCGCGTCGTGTTCCACTTTGAGAGATATCAATCGAGGGCCAAACTCGGCGATCAGCCAAACGCCGATCGAGTACCAGTTCCATGTTTCCGGTGCCCTTAAACTCTTGGAAAATGGCTTCGTCCATACGACTATTGGTATCTACCAGTGCGGTTCCCACTACGGTTAGCGAGCCACCCTCTGCGAACGCTCGAGCCGTTGCAAAGAGCTTCTTGGGAATATCCATCGCTTTGATGTCCAAACCACCGGTCATCGTCGCTCCACCACGCCCCGACCGTCCAACCCATTTGTTGAACGCGCGAGCCAGTCGTGTGATTGAATCGAGCATGAGGAACACGTCCTGACCGCTTTCAGCGAGACGTTTTGCGCGATCGATTACCAACTGGCTTAGGCGGACGTGGCTTTCAACATCCATATCCAAGCTGCTTGCGATCACCTCACCCCCCTGAACATTCCGCTTCATATCCGTGACCTCTTCAGGTCGCTCGTCAATCAGCAAAACCATCAATTTCACGCTGGGGTGATTCTGGTGAATCCCCTCAGCGATGTTCTGTAGCATGACAGTCTTCCCGCTACGAGGCGGTGCCACAATCAACGCTCGTTGACCTTTTCCCATCGGAGCCAAGAGGTCAATGACACGATTCGTCAACGGTTTTTGCCCGGCCTCTAAAAACAACCATTCTTCGGGGTTGATCGGAGTAAGCGTGTCAAAACTCTTTACGTCCGGGTAGTCCTCGGGCTTGATCCCATCAACGTCGAGAATTTCTCGAACCCTTGGACCCTGCTGCCGCCGAGCTTCTTGAACCATCGCTTTGATACAGACGCCTTGGCGAAGTCCAAATCGCTCAATCATGGTTCCTGGAACAAACGGATCGGTCCTCTCGCGAGAGTAGTTGTTATCAACGCTTCGCAGGAATCCATAGCCATTAGGGTGGAGCTCAAGAATCCCATAGCCCTCCTCAAGCGGCGCGTCATTTGGAAGTTCCGCTTCACGCTCTTGGTTCGGTCCGCCATGACCTCCGTTTCCAGGTCCGCTACCGCCTCGACGACGACGCCTAACACGGGGCTTGCCATTGCCTCCGCCGTAACCCGTTCCGGGACCGGGCCCCGGACCGTTCGATCCAGAGGAATGTCGACCTCGACTCGTCCGTTTCTTTTTTGCCATGGGTTATCCAGAAAACTGAATCAATCGAATTTCAAATTACCGAATTCAGCAGTGCAACCAGCGATCACACGCTTTTCGTCCTGAGAATCTCCGTCTCGATTCAGCCAGATTGAGAGAACTACCGCTTTACCTTTTCAAACTTTTGCCCCGATCGGTGCAGTTCGGCGGTTCACGAACCACTGGGACAATCCAAAATCCAACGGCAAATCCCGTTCGAGATGGGCGAAGAGAACTTCTCTTCCGTTCGCAACTGTACTTTGTCGCGAATGACTATGATTGTGTGGATGGGCCTTGATACGACTGTCCCCCAACCAAGGCTGGGAGTAAAAATCCTTTTCAAATTGGCCACACCAATAATTGAAACGTACGCTCCATGTTTTCGATAACGCTACAGAATCAAGCGTTTTCAACTCGATCACAACGGGTCGCTCTGACTCCGAAACGGGCAAAATGCTTTCATTTCGACGTTTGGAAGTTTGACTGAAGCCCGCACACCTTTAGTCAATTCACCGATGTGGGCTTATCGTCAGAGAGGGACGAAATCGAGACGTCATCGGAGAGAGATCGCACTACACCTTAGTGAATGCTCTCACGAGACCTCCGAAGTATAAACGTCACGCGACATCTGTCAAGTGCGCAGTTCTAATCCCGCAACTCGGTACCTCTAATCCCGCAACTCGGTTTCGGCAGCAAAGCTGATCAAAACCTATCTCCTACCCCTACCAATGGAAAGACGAGTCCGCGAATCACAGGATCGCGCTAGCGTTAAAGTCTGCCTAATCGGTATTTTTCGTTCAAGTGGTACGGGTGGGACTGTCGATTTCACGAATACGCGGTCGGCTCACGCCGTACCATCCGTGAAAAACCCACCTCAAGTCCCCCATTTTCTCGCATCCACTCGATTGCGTTGACTTCCACGGGAAATGATTGAAATGCGACATCTTATTCGCCTCACCACCGCCTGCTTGCTACTCGTTCTCGCCGGCTCGGCCCAAGCGGACATAAAATGGCATGTGCAATTACAGAAAGCGCATGCGGCGGCAAGCAAAGAGGGAAAACCTCTCCTATTGCATTTTTACGCCGATCGCTGCGTGTGGTGCGAGAAACTGGAAAAGGGCGCATTTGCCTCCCCGGTGGTAGAAGACGCGATTCATGCAGACTTTATCCCCGTTAAGGTGCACGCCAATACGAGTCCATCCTTGGCCAAGATGTTCAAGGTGGACAAGTTTCCTTCGGACGTGATCGTCACAACTACCGGCAAAACCATCTCGCACGCGGTCAGTCCTCAGGATGTGACACGATATGTCGAAATGCTTCAAAACGCCATCGTCACGCTGCAAGACGCCCGTAACGAAGAAATCACCAGCACCGTAAATCATGCCGCCCTAACCAACCAATTAGAAGAGCAGGTCCTAATCGACGAAAACGCAGCAACCGCGCGAACAGGAACATTCCAATCGGCAGACCAATCAGATCGTTCACTTCTCGCGACAGGTTCTAATAGCGACCCAAAACATCCGTCGACCGGATTGCTTGAAAACGCTGACGCATCAAAAACCGGGAAAGCCAAAGAAATTCCACCTCCTACCTACGCGACGCTCGAAAAACCACTGATCGGATCATCTGACGCTGATTCGAACGATACGGTGATCTCCTCGACCGACAAATTCACACCAGACGCGAGTTCGCCTCCCGCGACCCCAGAAAACACATCGACCCCAGAAAACACATCGACCCCTGAAAACACAGCGACCCCAGAAAACACATCGACCCCAGAAACCACATC
>JADHOA010000184.1 GCA_016779185.1 Rubripirellula sp. | reverse complement strand
GATGCAGACGTCTCGATCGATCATTTACCTAGTCGCAGCACTTCTTTTAATTCCGGAAACCCAAGGGCAAGACCCCCCCAAGGGCGACGGTGAATCCCAAGAACCGGTTCAGGTTGAGACCAGCAATTGGATCACCTCCATTACGCAGGTTGGTGATCGTGATCTGTTCGTTGCAGCGACCGCCAATGGTCTTTTGATGCAACCCGCGGCGGTTGAGAGTTTCTCAGCGGACTCACCTCAAGCTCGAACGTTGCTCTATTCACATCCCGCCGCTGTGTGGGCGGTTTCAAGCACTCCCAATGGTGAGACAATTGCAAGTGTGGATTACCGTGGGAACCTTGCAACGTATCAAGTTGCGAATCAAGAGTTCAAGATCCACGAGAACGCTTTGGAAAGGTGGTGTCAAACACTGATCACCGAGCCTTCTAATGCACTTGTCATCGCAGGAAATGAAGCGGGAAAAATTTTGGTGTGGGATCTAGCACAATCCAATGTCTCCGCTTCGGTTGAGTTAGACGGAAATGCCATCACTGGTCTGGCGATTTCACCGGATCATCAGCAGCTCGCCGCCAGTGATGGATCGGGTCAAGTACATCTTCTGAAGTGGCCGAGCCTTGAGATCATCGGAAAATCTAAAATCAGCGAATCACCAGCTTGGTCCATTGCTTATGTCCCCGCTGGAAATCAGTTGATTGTTGGATGTGGCGATAACAAACTCTACCGCGTTGAGAATCAACCGGACGCAAAGGCTGAAGTGATCGCGACTGGCAAAGACTGGTTCACCAAGCTTGCCGTATCCGTGACTGGCACGATTGCAGCAGGAGAAGTCAGCGGAGAGCTTCTGGTACTGTCCGACAGCAATTCTCCTTCTGCGATGCAAAAAACATTTACATCCAAAAGTGGTGTGTGGTCGCTTTATTGGAATGGTGACCAAGAACTGCTCGTCGGCACACGCAAGCACAATATTTCCAAGCTAGGGAGATCGTGGGACTGGGTCCCCGAACCTCAAGATATAGAGAAGGAAAATGCCACTGATGAAACAATTTCTGGCGAAACAACCGAAGCAAAGCCAGAGGAAACCGAATCACCAGAGGCAGTAGAGGAAAAGCCTCAAGAGAATGCAGAACCGAAGTAGACTTCTGAATCTTGATGATTACCTACCGCTTCTCACTCCCGTTCAAACACTTCTCCACCACTTCGCTGTACGGAAAGATCGATTCTTATGAAGTCGCCCCTGCAAGCCATGCGAGACCTTCTTTCTGAAGATACGCGGTATAAACTTGAAGCATATCAGTTTATTCGTGAAGCCCTGCAATACGCGCATGAACATGTGCTTGATTCCGGCGGTGGCGGTGGCGAACAAAGTCCGAGACATATTACCGGGCAACAACTCTGCGAAGCTTGCCGACTCTACGCAATCGAGCAATATGGATATCTGTCAAAGATGGTCCTTGCGAACTGGGGTATCCACTCTACCAGTGATTTCGGCGAGATCGTTTATAACCTAATCCGAATCGAACAGATGAGAAAAAGTGAATCGGATCAACGCGAGGATTTTGATGACCTGTACGCTTTCGATGACGCCTTCGAACCAAGTTTTGAGCTTGCCTCAGATGATCAAGACTAAGACGCACCCTCGACCCACTTTCCAGCAAGAACAGACCAAATGATTTATCAGCATCGACCAATCTCGCTCAGCGTTGCCGGTTTGTTCCTTTGGTTGGTATTGCTCAACACGAACGCAGCACCGCTACGCGGTCAAACAGCGTTGGTCGAACCAAACTCCAGTGAACAGAAAGATAGCGTCCAGCAAGGTAATGAAGAGCCACTGCAAACAACCACGCAGGAATCATCGGATCAAGCTGAGCAAGAGGGTGCAGGCGACGCCAAACGAGTGGAACGTCCGCGTCCCGACGAAGAGGCGAGAAAGACTTACCTTGGACGCGTCCTTGCTCAACCGATGTCTCATCTCGGTGCTAGTTGGCTTGTTCGCCCTGAGCGAGACCAAGAAGAAAACGCCAGTCTTTCATTTCGACAATTGAAACTGCAACCGGGAATGACAGTATGCGACCTTGGATGCGGAAATGGTTACTGGACTTTGCCGATGGCGCGAGAAGTCGGCAGTAACGGGCGTGTGCTTGCCGTCGATATTCAAGCCGAGATGCTTCAAAAACTCAGAGAACGTTCCGCTCAATTCAATTACACCCACATCGAGCCCATCCGCAGCACCGTCAGCGATCCTCGATTACCTGAAAATCAAGTCGACTTGTTGCTGATGGTGGATGTTTACCATGAGTTTTCACACCCCGAATCAATGCTATGGGGAATACGACGGTCACTGAAGTCAAATGGTGTCGTTGCTTTGTTGGAATACCGCGAGGAGGACCCGCGTGTCCCCATCAAACCGCTACACAAAATGTCCAAGAACCAAATCCTCAAAGAATACAAAGAGAATGGGTTCAAGTTAGTGCGTGAATTCAATGAATTACCCTGGCAACACTTGATGTTCTTCGCACGTGACGACAGCCCATTGCCGGAGATTGAGGCAGTTCCAGCTCAACAAGTCATTCAAGAGCTTGATTCGAAGTAAAAAAGAAACAAGGCCATGCGTGGAGACGGAGAAGAAGTTGTTTACAATGCCGCGAGCGACGCAGACCCAAGGCCAACCTTCCAATCACCGAAACAAAGAATTCATACGTGGCGAACGGCATGATCGTTTTCCACCTCAAACAATTTTTTCACACGCTTAATAATGGTGCAGAATGCCGGTTAGAATTCGACTGAACATCATGATGTTCCTACAATTTTTTGTATGGGGTGTCTTTTTCGTCACGATGGGTGGATACCTCGCGGAACTCTTTAAGAATGAGGAAGGGGTTAACTCGATCATTGGTAGTTGTTACGCCACACAAACTTGGGCAGCACTGCTGGCGCCGCTGATTGTTGGCTATGTCGGCGACCGTTTGATGAACAAGGAACAACTCAATGGCATCCTGCATCTGATCGGAGCGGGTTTGCTTTTTTGGGTCAGCACAATAACGGATGCAAATCAAATTTTCTGGGGACTGCTCGCCTTTTTCATTTGCTACATGCCTACTTTAGCATTGGTCAATACGATCACTTTTCAGAACGTGGACGACATCGAGGGAGAGTTTCCAAAGATTCGTCTGTGGGGAACCATTGGTTGGATTTTCGCTGGCCTGACGGTGTCGCAATCATTCTTTGGACTAGCAAGCCTACCGATCCTGCCAGGCATTGAAGATGCTGGGGGCACAGCGGTGCAGTTCCAAATCGCTGCAATCGTCAGTGCGATTTACGGGGTATATAGCTTTAGCCTTCCCGCGAGCCCTCCGGAAGGGAAAGGAACGTCGGTAGACCTGGTGAAACTGTTGGGATTTGATTCTTTAAACTTGATGCGTAATCCCTCTTATATGATCTTCGCGATCTGCTCGTTTCTGATCTGTATCCCTCTTGCCTTCTACTACGCTCGAACAGGCGACTTTGTTAAACAAGTGCACTTCGGCGACGATACCGGTGGAGTGATGGCCTTAGGACAAGTCAGCGAAATATTCTTCATGGCTTTGGTTCCCTTTTTTCTATCTCGTTTAGGCGTCAAGAAGATGCTGCTTGTTGGCATGCTGGCATGGGCTCTGCGTTACGCATTATTTGGACTGATGCCCTCCAGCGCAGCGATGGTCGTGCTTGGCATTGCGATGCATGGAATTTGCTACGACTTTTTCTTTGTCACCGGGCAACTCTACACCGATCGCGTGGCACCAAAAGAGATGCGAACTAGTGCGCAAGCTTTAGTCGGACTACTCACCTACGGGGCAGGCATGCTAGTAGGGAACTACGTTGCGGGTGCTTGGGGCGACAAAATTGCACTGAATCCAACCAAGGAAGGGTGGCTCGAAGGTGCTGGTCAATTCTGGATGATGCCAGCAGGATTTGCGGTGATTGTCTCGATTATTTTCTTTGTCGCATTCCGTGATAACGCCGACCCGAAATCTTCGAGTGAATCCGAAGGACAAAGTGACAACTCAGTGGGCGAACCAGCAGTCGAGTAAACGCGAGACAAAATACGGCTTGCAATCCAACTAGGTTTGGCTTCCCCGTCGGCAGCCAAACCTTTTTTTTGTACCCGATAGACTGGATCTTGAAAGTCGCATCGAACGAATCAAAGCCCAATGGACTAGGCGACGTGAGCAGGACGCTGTCGACCAAGATCGATCACCTCGCTCGGTGACATGGCGCGGAGCCGATTCACGACAAAACTTGGCGCATCCATCGATGGTGTAAGCGAAGACCATTGCTGAATCGCTTGAGCAATCGCAGTGGATCCGATGCGGTCAAAGAAACCTGACCATGATTGCTTGGCATCAAAGCCTAAACCACCACGCATGGCGAGATCCAACTCGGAAGTTGATCGAATCACGCCGTCTAGTCGAGCCAGTACCGCTTCGATCCACATCGGCACCGCGAGCAGCATCAAGACTTGCTGTTCATCTAACTGCTGGATACTTGTCTGATATCGCTTGACCAAATGCGATACTTCGCTCGATACATCCATGGACCGACGACCATTCGTGTAGTCATAGATTCCACCGCCCGAGAAGCGACCGCCTCGTTCATTCTTGACCAAAGCAGGTAACAGCGGGGCAGGGCAGAGCCGCTTGGGAAATGCTCGCCAGAAGACGCGGCCGGAGTCGAATGCGGTCCGTGTTCCGATCCAATCGATCAATTCCAATGGTGATAGCGGCATTCCGTATCGTTTAGCAGCTCGCTCAATCACGCGAGGGGAAACACCGCGACAGAGCAGCAACAACGATTCGTTCAGATACGGAGCGAGCAATCGGTTGACAATAAAACCAGGGGCATCTTCGACCTGAATCGGCTGCTTCTTCAATCGCATGACCTGTGAAACTGCCCGATAAATGGTTTCGCGGTCGCTACTGATACCGCTTGCTATCTCCACAGCTTGGCGTTCATGAACCGGCATAAAAAAGTGCATCCCGCATAATCGCTCGGGATAATCCAGTCCATCTGCGATTTGCTGTATCTGAAGATTGGATGTATTGCTGCAGTAAACGGCTTGACCACCAAAAAGTCGTTGCGATTGGCGAAAGAAAGCTCGCTTCACATCCAAGCTTTCGGAAATCGACTCAATCACAATGGGTGAATCGAAGTTACACGCGGTGGGTTCTGAAGACGAAAATTCAGCCCACGCTCCTAGCTTCTTGAAATCAGCAACGCCAACTTGATCCCCAGCAACCGATGACCGAATCAGTCCTGAACCATCCAAGCGATGCTTCAGTTGCAGAGAAACACCATCGATCAAGCCGATTTCTCGGGTTTTATCACGTTGATTTTCAGCAAGCTGTGTTTTGTTTTCCCCGAGACACGATCGCCCTGTATCATGCACGACCGCGTCCTCATCCATGATTTCCAACGACTCGAATGGGTGATTCACAGACTTGAGTTCATGCACCGCCGACCGCAACTGACTTGCGTCTTGGTCGATGAGCACAAAAGGAATGCCGGCCTCAAGGTGACAGCGTGCAATCGCTCTGCCCACGACACCGGCTCCGACCAGCACCGTCTTGGCTTGATGATTGTTTCGTTTTTCAGACACTGAAGATTCCTTCATCAAAGTGCTGAGACGTTCCCGTTGGTGATTCTCATCCATTTCGCTACGCGGCCTGTTTGCTTTGCCCCAAAAGCAAACCACTGGCATTCGGTAAATGATCTTCCGATTCTAACCAATCAATTGGCACCTTACCAAAAAACGATGCCCAACCTGTGAACGTACTTGGAGGCCCAAAAAGTAAATCCGCATGTGCGAAAGCATAAAGATCCTCTAATAGCCCCCCGCGATCACAGGACACGCACAATCCGTTGAAATCATTCGCGCGTAATTCACCGTTACCACAAACTAAGAAGCCAACTTTTCTCGGCGACAGCTGCTCCGCAATTTGTCGCATCACACTTGCATAATGGCTGGTGGGATAAAAATACTTCCCATTGAGGTAAGTCGCGTAATCTCCGTGGCGTATGTGGATTCCCACCACCACGTCAGCACTCTGTCTAAGTCGATTGATTCTGGCGTCCACACGACTCTGAGTCACAGCGTCAATCGAGAAATGAGCGCGAATCTTATCGGCATGTTTGGCTAAAAGAGGTTCACTGCGGAACAACCATCCCTGTAGCAGAACATGCTGACTCCAAATCAGTGAAGCGAATTCCTCGGAACCCAAATCATACTGCTCACCCGCTCGCAATCGAATCACTTTGACGTGACCAAAATCGCTACCAAAACCGCTCAGCAGCTTACCACCCAGATCAACCGACCGACTCAGTAGGTTACGGCTCCATTTTGGCGGAGCACCTGCTGAGAATGAACGGACGGGATAGCGACACCAAAGATCGCTGGAGGTGCTTGGGAAAAGCGATGCGTACTCCGAGAAAGCTGGATTTCTAAGCTCAACGCCGTACTCTTCGGCTGCGGCCAGCAAATGCGCGTACAAAAACAACCGATTACCGAGTTGCCCTATTTTTTTACCGATGATCATCATGACCAAAAACTCATTCGGTGCTCTCTCGACATTGGTTGAATCTCGTCAGAATCATCTCATGCGCTCGATTCAACTCAGAACGACCTCATTGCCAAAGTGTTCGTCTGAAATTGCAATCAGTCAAAATTCGCACGTTGCTTTCATTCCGTGAAAAGCTATTGAGAAAGCCCAATAACAACAAGATCGGTTCGACTACAAATCGCTCTCAGCTTCAAAAACCGAAGCTTTGAATCCTTTTTCGCGTTCTGCTTCGCGACCTAACGCACCGACCCCCCCGCCATCGATTTGAAAAATCGATCCCTCGCGGCAACCCCTCAGCAAACGCTAATTGATAGCATTGGATCCAGCGTATGCACGGTATGCATCACGATGGTCGATCCTCATTTTCATTTTTGGACTGAAACAGTGAACAGAGAAAATCGACTGGGTATCAGCAGTTTCAAGCAGATTCGCTAAACTAGTGGGTTGAAAGAAACGGTGGATCAAAGGCGATGCAGCGAGTTCACTCTTTCTTCCCCCAAGAGACCAGTGACTGGCAGAGTGCCGCCGTTCGTTGACGTTTAACAAATTCCTAGACACCACTCGAATCAAGTGCGTGACTTTGCGTCCAAAACCAACCCACTTTAGAAAATCGAAGATGAATTCAATACGTGTCGGAATTGTTGGCGCCACCGGCTACACCGCACTAGAGACGGCCCGATTACTGCTCGATCATCCCTGCGCTGAGGTTGTCGTTGCGACAAGTCGAAATGATGCCGGCAAGCCACTTGCAGAAATTCATCCATCACTCACTGGTCGACTCGACCTTGAAATTACTGAATTAGACATCTCGAATCTGTGTGCGAAATGCGACGTGGTGCTGTGCTGCCTGCCTCATGGAGCGTCTGCCGAAACGGTAAAGCAGTTAGTGGAGGGCGGGACGCGAGTCATTGATTTCAGTGCCGACTTCCGCCTCTCGAGTCTTGAGACATATGAAAAGTGGTATGGGGTGAAACATCCGTGGCCTCAGCGTGTTGGCTCAGTGGTCTATGGAATGCCAGAGTTTTTTGCAGAAGAAATTTGCAGCGCCGATGTGGTTGCCAACCCAGGTTGCTACCCGACTTCGGCGATCCTCCCCCTGGCGCCTCTTCTCGAAGCATCTTTGATTGAGCCTGATGACATTATCGTCGATAGCAAGAGTGGTGTAAGTGGCGCGGGAAGAACCGCGAAAGTGGCAACGCTTTACTGCGAAACGAATGAATCGATCGCAGCCTACGCAGTTGGATCCCATCGTCATCAACCCGAGATTGATGATCTCGTTCAGCGAATTGGTGGGAAGCCGATCGAAAGCATCTTCACCCCACACCTGACGCCAATGGATCGTGGAATTCTTTCAACGATCTACGTTCGATCCGAGCATGATGCGGAAGAACTGATGCAATGCTGGAAACAACGTTACTCAGGATCAGCATTCGTGCATCCCGTGCAACACCTTCCGGCTACTAAATTTGTCTCTGGAACCAATCATGTCCAAATGACCGCGAGAAACGCAGGTTCGCGACGAGTATTGGTCTGCGCC
>JADHOA010000183.1 GCA_016779185.1 Rubripirellula sp. | reverse complement strand
TGCCGTGGCAACTCTTGCAGCTAACACCGGAGTTTACGTGAGCAGCATGGTTGAAGTAGACAAATTCTGGCAGGTTGTGGATACGTTTCCAGCCAACGCTGCGGCCCTCAAGCCAGCTCTCGTGAATTGGGTCGAGCTTCGGGCTTTCCGCGTGAACCGCCGCCAAAGCCGTAACGCCTTGATCATCAGCTGGGCTGTGGCAGTTAATACAAGTCGCCGTTGGGGGAATTGCCGCATGAGCCGCATCGAAGACGGTATTGTGGCAGTAGCGGCAGTCAAGTTTGAGCTGGCCTGCATGAATTGCATGACTGAACGGGACGGGCTGTTTTGGCTGGTAGCCGACATTCAGCGTCTGCGGATCAGTGATTAATCCGCCCATCGCGCCGGCAAAGACTGCACCAGCGGCTCCTGCCACCAGCAAAAGGCCAACAAGCGGGTTCGTCCAGCGAGGAAACAAAAAACGTTGCATGATTTTGAATCGGCCTCCGAGCGAATCGAGGCCCATGATGACGTGCTAATTTCTGGAAAGTTGAGTCGCATCACGACGACACGTGACACACAGTATGGTGATCAGTAGTGGCAACTGGCAATGGCAGCAAGAAATCTCGCGACATTGTGTCGCAGCATCCTGCCCGCATTTTTATGTCAAACCCACCATCGGCCATCCTCGGTAATCGGTTTAACAGGGCATCGCATCGAATCAATGGCTGACGAAAGTTCTGCGACGGCCCAGTTTTTGTCATCAATTTCGAGGCGGTACTCCGGCCAATTCCAGCCTGATGGCCACATTTGGTGGGGTGCCGGCCACGGCGTATCCGATGCACTCGACTGGATTCGGCCGATTAGCCTGGGAGTGAGGCCAGCAGTTGCGTGGACAGCAGGTCTTGAAGGCTTTCGATTCATCAGACGCTCGTCCAGTGGCACAAAACCGGCAACCCACGGGGTATCCCCTAAGAATTGTCGGCCTGAGTCGACGGTTGCTTGCGGATTATTCGGCTCTTGACGATGATCCGAGGAAATTACCGCCTCATCCGCTTCGCGTGCCGGGCTTGGCGGTGGCTGGCTGGTGCGGCGTTTTGTCGCTTTTGCGGCCAGGGCAGCCATCGCTCGTTGGTTTGCAGGTGAGGATCGTTCGCTGGCCGCGCGTGAATCGATTGGTTCTCGCCTCGATTCGGAGGACTCGTGAGTGCCTGAGGTGTTCTGGATGGCTAGGAGTTCCGTGGGCAAAGACTCCGGGCTTGGAAAACTCAAGATTCCGTGGATTTCCGATATCTGCTTGCACAGTTCGTGGCGAAGCGCCTCGCTTCCTCCGGTCAGTGCGATCGAGGCGGGCGCAGCATTGAGGTGTTCAGTGAGTTCGGTGATGGTCCAACCAAACCGTGGGTCTCGGTAATGGCCTGCCACGTCACATGCAGGCTGCAGCACAAACTGACGCGCGGTGTAACGGGGATGCGGGACGATCAGTCCCGTGCCTCCACCGACAAGTTGGCCATGTAAGACCACATCGAGATCGATCGAACGAGCATCCCAGCGACGCTTCCTCTCTCTGCCGAGCCTTTGCTCCGTGCTTTGCAGCATCTCAAGGATTTGTCGCGCCGAGCCATCGGTTTCGAACGCTGCGACCGCATTGAGGAACGGTTCTTGTCCCGAGGGGCCGCCGATTGGTGGGGTCTCGAACAGTCTGCTTGTCAACAAACAATCCACGAGCGGAGAGTCAGCAATGATTCGAGCAGCCTCCGAGATCAGGGAATCCCGACTGCCAAGATTACTACCGAAACTGATGAGACACTGAGACTTCAAGGGTGCATTGTGGGGAAGAAAAGAATAGAAAACGCCAAACCAAAGTCGAGCTCGAATCTCATGCCGTCGCCTTGGGCTTGCAGTGGTGCGACCGGACCGACCGACATGATCATAACGGTGGATTGCTATGCGACGACCCGAGAACGCCTGATTGATTCATGATGCCGCCAAGAAACTGCGAATCTTTGAGACTGCGACTCTTTGAATCTCGACCGACTCGGACAGACGCCGCGTCTCCAAGATAGAAAGGTTAGCCGTCAGGTTCCTTTTCTGGAATCACAAGTTTCTAGAATCTTAAATCTAGAATCTTAAAATGGCACGGTCGTGCTACCAACCTCTCAAACCCGCGTGATTCCTGATTTGAAGATGGCAGTTGTTTCTCGTGTCCTGAAGTGTCGATGGTCAGATAATGTTCTAGCCGGTAGACTCTGGTGGTCTTTGATTTTTTCGACTACTTGCTGAATCACCGATGTCCGAACCAGATAGCGAGCAACAACAACAGACGCCGGACGAGGTGTTCGCGACCGCTGTTTTGTTCGAAACCATCCTTGCCGTGGTGGCAATTGCCTTAGGTTGGCTACTCGGTCCATCGGCTCGCGAATTCATGCCTGAATGGAATCCAGAGGATCTACAGCCAATTTTTACAGGAATATGGCAAGGGGGATTGGCGGCGATCCCCATCCTGTTGGCGGTGGAGTTGATTCGCCGGATACCTTGGGATCCGATACGAGAACTCGAGCAGCTCAGCGATGATCAGATGATCGGAGCTTTGGTGCGTCTGAGAGTTCCGGAGTTACTAATCATCAGCCTCTGCGCCGGCGTTGGTGAGGAATTACTGTTTCGTGGATGGTTGATGGGCTGGCTGAGAGACGGGCTGTCCAGCCTCAATCTACCGATTGATCCAGTATGGGTTGCTTTGGCGGTCTCCTCGATTGTGTTTGGATTTTTCCACCCAATCACAAAAATGTACATCTTTCTTGCCGCTTTGATGGGAAGTTACTTCGGCTTGCTTTTGGTTTGGTCGGACAACCTGCTGATTCCGATTATGGCTCACGCCGTATACGACGCCATCCAGTTATTAATGACCAAACGTCAGGTAGAACGTAAGGCGATTTCGACGGTTTCGGCAGGTAATGCAGACGGCTAACACATTTCGAGCAGAAGGGGATTTTTGTCTTTTTGAGTGATTATCAGGGAGCAAGCATTCTAGGATGCTCAGTGCTTTTCAGACGGATAGGTTGTCGATAGAGAAATCTGCCCCTTTGTCAGGACCTAGGTGTGACGCTGATCTTTTGGTTTTACCGGAATGTGGGCCGATTCACCGATTGATGACCTCTTAGGACGCAGTAGGTAGCCAAACCCTCTCAGATAAAGAACAGCCATGATGGGAAGCAGCCGATGATTTGGGATGGATGGGATTGCTAAAGCCGCGAACTCAAGCAGCTAAGGCGGCTCGACATTCAACCGTTGACAGCACTTTGACCTGACGGAAAAACTTTGCTTCTGAGAGGCTGGTGCTTTAACCTATTAGGGGCGATTTTTGGCCCCTAAGTCACTCCTCCTGCTCGAACGAGCCGTTGTATGAATCGTTGGCTACAACTCTATCAAAGCAAACTGCCGCTTAGAGAAATCTTGATTGCTCTAGCGGTGTTTGGCATCACCCTGGTGAGCGAGTATTCGGCTCGAGCGGCCGATGATCAGGCTGCGATAAAATTCTTTGAGGTTGAGGTTCGCCCGCTATTGGCTCAGCATTGTTATGAGTGTCACGCCGGTGATCGATCCGAGGGGGGACTTCGGCTTGATGAGCATCAAGCGATCTTAGAGGGTGGTGACGGTGGTCCAGCGATCGTTCCCGGTGATCCGAGTGCGAGTTTGTTAATCTCTGCGATCCGTTATGACGAGTTGCAGATGCCTCCCGACGGTCAACTCAAGCAGCAGCAAATTGAGATTTTGGAGCGATGGGTCCGTGAGGGTGCTGAATGGCCGACACATGAAGCTGAAGTGGCAGGCAGTGAAAATGATCTCTCGGATCGCATCAAGAATTGGTGGGCCGCTCAGCCTCTAATGACAACCCTTCCGCAGACGAGCCTTGCCGCTTCACACTCAAGGCATCCAATCGATCGCTATGTTGATGAAAAGTTGGTCGATGTTGGACTGCAGCGTGCTCCATTGGCTGATCGTGTTCGACTGATTCGTCGACTGTCTTACGACCTCTTGGGCCTGCCGCCAACACCCGAGGAGATTGAACGATTCGAAAACGATCAAAGACCCGATGCCTATCAGCGATTGGTCAATGAGATGTTATCCAGCCCTGCCTACGGTGAAAGGATGGCACGGCTTTGGTTGGACTTGGTTCGATACGCCGATTCCGATGGTTGGCGTGCAGATGCTTTTCGTCCACAGGCTTGGCGGTATCGGCAGTTTGTTGTGGACGCGTTTAATTACTCCATGCCTTACGATCAGTTTGTGAAGTGGCAGGTAGCAGGTGACGAGTACCAACCGAACAATGAACAAGCACTTGCAGCGGTTGGTTTCTTGCGGTTAGGCATCTACGAATACAACCAGCGCGATGCCGAAGGGCAATGGCAAAACATCGTTGATGAACTGACGGATGTAACAGCTGATGTTTTTTTGGCGACGGGTTTGGCATGTGCAAAGTGCCATGATCATAAGTTTGATCCCATTCCTCGAAGTGATTACTACAGGATGCGTAGCGTGTTTGAGCCGGTCTATTTCAATGACTGGAAACGAAACCACTCGCTCACCGCCTCAGAGCAAGCGGAAGTGGATCAACTGCTCGCCGAGCTAAAGGAGGTCGAGGGTGATGACATCCATCAGCTAGGGATGTCCGTGGTGAAACGGTTTACCAACGAGTTGCAGGAGATGTATCACAAGTCGCCCCAAGATCGTACTGCTTACGAAAATCAAATGGCCTACCTGCTCGGACGACAATATTTCGAGGAAGGAATTTCTGGAACTCGATCGAAAAGTAAACTAGGGGACGAACGATTCACTCGACGTGAAGAGATCCTAAAACGACTCGATGAGTTGAAGGCAAATCCTTATGCACCGGCTGATTTAATGTCGATCCGAGATGCATCGGGGGAGGTGCGGCCGACACGATTGCCCGGTCGTTCCTCTGGACGAGAATACCTTCCGGGTGCACCTGAATTATTTGGAGGTGCAGCCTTGGAATGTCAGCCGCCAAGTGATTCGACCGATTCCTCGGGTAGACGTACCGCTTTGGCGGAGTGGTTGGTTTCCGAAGAGAATCCCATCGCTGCTCGAGTGATGGTCAATCGCATCTGGCAGTACCATTTTGGAACCGGATTAGTCGATAGCCCGAATGATTTTGGAGAGCTTGGTAATCCTCCGTCTCACCCTGCATTGCTTGATTATTTGGCTCAGCGTTTGCTCGATTCCGGATGGGATATCCAAGCGGTGCAAAGAGAAATTGTTCTCAGTGAGTCGTATCAGCAGTCTTCCGAAAACTCTTTGATGGATCAGGCGATTGAAGTGGATCCGACCAATCGTCTGCTTTGGCATCGGACGCTTAGGCGAGTGGATGCAGAGCAGTACCGTGACTCGTTATTGGTTGCGATGGGAAGTCTGGATTATCAGATTGGTGGTCCCGCGATCACCGGCACTGGGCCACGTCGCTCCCTTTACTTGCGGCGGATGCGCAACTCTGTTGATGAAATGTTAACCGCTTTGGATGCACCTCCTGGACTCGTAGGAACCGCTAAGCGAGATGTGACGACGACGGCACCACAGTCTTTGATGATGATGAACAGTTCACGAATCATGGGTGTCGCAAATCAATTTGCGTCGAGGATTCGACAGGAAATTAAAAGCAAAGATCGCGAAATGACATCCGAAAAGTTTGCCGTTGGATTTATTGACCGCTCCCACCGAGTCATCGCTGGAATTCCCGCAAGTCCCGAGACGATTGAATTGCTAAAGCCGTTAGTGGAGTCGGGTGAACAGGGGCAGGTGGATGTCTGTCATATACTGATTAACAGCAACGCATTCCTCTTTATTGATTGAGTTACCATGACAAAAGACGTTACATCAAGTCTTTGCCAAGAAGTTGGGGTTCCTCACCACCAGCGACCCGTTGATCGTCGGCACTTCCTCGCTAGTGCCGGAGGTGGATTTGGAGCTTTGGCTCTCTCTGGAATGTTGGCGAGATCCGCAAATTCGGGAAGCTTTATCGCAGCTCCCAATGGCCATCACCCGGCAACCGCAAAGAGTGTGATTTTTCTCTTCATGGAAGGTGGTCCAAGTCAACTTGATACGTTTGATCGTAAGCCATTGTTGAATGAGCTGGCCGGTGAACCTTTGCCCAGTAGCTTTCGCGAACCACTGACCGCAATGGGGGAAAAGAATGCTCCCTTGTTACCTACCAAGCGGCAATGGGCTAGGTATGGGGAAAGTGGTTTAGAGATTAGCGATTGGTTTCCTCGTGTCGCGCAGCACGCCGATGATCTCGCAATCATTCGCTCTTGTTACGGTGAAGGAATCAATCACTCCGGTGGTTGTAATTTGATGAACACCGGAAGCACGCTTGGCGGTCGACCGTCTTTAGGAGCGTGGGTCTCCTATGGCCTCGGAACCGAGAATGAGGATCTACCGGCATTTGTGGTGATGAAGGACAAACGTTCTGCGGGAACCAACGGCGTTCGCAGTTGGGGGCAAGGTTTTTTACCAGCCACCTACCAAGGGACCCCTGTCGGCGATACCGCCAGCGGAGAAGCAATTGCGAATTTGCAATTACCAAAGGGGATAGATGCCGTTCGTCAACAAAGAAAACTTGATTTGATTCGCCAGATCAATCAACAGCATGCCGCTCGTTTGCCTAATGTTTCTAATCTTGATGCTCGTATTGAATCCTATGAGCTTGCCTATCGAATGCAATCCGCAGCACCCGAGGCAGTGGACCTGGCGATGGAGACAGCTGAGACTCAAGACCTTTACGGGCTCAATGATAAAAAAACTGCTGACTTTGGGAAAATCTGCCTTCTGGCTCGGCGTATGGTCGAACGTGGTGTCAGATTCATTCAGCTTTACAGTGGCACCGGTAGTGGCTGGGATGCGCACTCAGGAATTGAATCCAATCACACCAAGTATTGCGGTGCCGTGGATCAACCCATTGCAGCGCTCATCACCGACTTAAAACGTCGTGGGCTGCTCGATGAGACGCTCATTGTTTGGGGAGGTGAATTTGGTCGCACGCCAATGAGTGAAAAAGGCGACGGTCGAGATCACAACCCGACTGGCTTTACCATGTGGATGGCGGGTGGTGGTGTTCAGGGCGGCCAGGTGATCGGTGCAACCGATGAACTTGGCTTGTATGCAGTTGAAGAGCGTGCACATGTACATGATGTTCACGCAAGCATCTTGCACTTGATGGGATTGGATCGTCTTGAACTCAGTTACAACTACCAAGGGCGTTTAGAACGTCCAACGGTCAACGAAGGAAAAATGATATCCAAGCTGATTGGTGTTTAACGTGACGCTCACGCTTTTGAGTCAACTATTTCCACTCGTGAATCAGCTTGCCATCCTCGATGTTCCATAAGCGAAGGGTTCCGCTTTGACCCGAGGATAATAATTGCTTTCCATCCAATGATGTAGCGAGCGAGTAGAGGAAGTCTCCGTTTGCATTGAAGCTCCGTAACGAATTTCCATTGGATGTGTCGTAGAGCCTTGCTTGTCCATCTGCGCAGGCAGTGGCCAGTTGATTGGTGGCTGCCACGTAATTCAAAGCCGTAATTTCTTTTCCAAAACCGGTGATCGTGCGACGCTGTTCACCCGTTTCAATGTCCCAGATTTTGATGGTCTTATCCGCGCTAGCCGAAGCAAGGGTTTGTTCGTCATCTTGCCAAGCAATCGCAAGCACATGATGCGTGTGACCTTCGAGTGAACGTTTTACTTGACCCGATGAAATATCAAGTAAGCGAACCGTCTTATCTGCAGCCGATGAAGCGATCAGGTTTCCTCGCGGTGAGAAACGCAGTCCAAGAACGGAATCGCTGTGAATCTCTCCAAAATCACGGATTAACTCTCCCGTTTCAACACTGAATACTTTCACTTCGCCCGCTCGGCTCGGCGATCCAGAACCTATTGCTAAGCTAAGCCCATCTTTTCTGAAATCCATTGCGGTGATGCGGTCACTCAAGAGACTTGCATCGTTAGGAGAGCCAATGGTGCGCTCAAGTTCCCATTGCTGTTGGCTGCTCCACGCTTGCGTTTTCTGATTATTTCCAAACACGATCAATTCTGAGTCTATCCAGCACAGTTCATTGGGCTGTGTATTGGCCTGATTGATTTCTGCGGGAAAGCTCATCAGGGGTTGCCCTGTTTTGGCATCGTAG
>JADHOA010000006.1 GCA_016779185.1 Rubripirellula sp. | reverse complement strand
TGTTGGTGATACGACCGGCAATCGAAACGCCATGAAATCCAACCGAATTGGAGATAAGATCGAACGAACGTGAGGGTAGCACCATATTGTAGAAGGAAATACAAACAAGAACATGGTGCGGAAACACACAAGCTGTCGATTCCAAACAATGAGACCGATTCTGTTCCAAAGAAGGGTCACCGACTCTTTATCGGAGACAACAAATTGGCAACCCAAACGATCGTGCCATTTTTCGAGAACCGGAATTGGGGAGAACGAGTAGAATAATAGGGGTTTCAGGCTGCCAGGAAATCGTTCGTTCCAGTTAGCTCCCTTTGTAACTTCATCCCCCGACGGCGGGCGTCACAACGATATTGGCATATTTCACAGCGCCGATAGGCGACAAGAATGGGCCAGAGAAACACTGAGCGGTGTCGCTACTATTTGACGAAAATTTGATGTCTAAAAAAAAATCGAACAAAAAAGCTGGATCTAACTCCAAAAAAACGGCGGGTAAACAATTTACCTCCGTCTCAGAAAACCGCAAAGCTCGACATCGCTACGAAATCATTGAGTCGATGGAGTGTGGGATGATGCTTATGGGCAGTGAAGTTAAGTCGATGCGCGAAGGTAAACTGTCATTGGATGAAGCCTACATTCGAGTGAAGGACGGAGCGCTTTGGCTGATTGGATCTGATATCTCGCACTACAAGAATGCTGGGATGTGGAACCATGATCCTCGCCGCCCCAGAAAACTACTCGTTCACCGACGCGAGTTTGACAAATTCGCCGGCAAAGCCCACGAACGAGGCCTAACGCTTGTGCCACTGCACATTTACTTTAACGATCGGGGTATCGCAAAGTGCGTGATGGGTCTGGCAAAAGGTAAAAAACTACATGACAAACGTGAATCTCTCAAAAAGAGAGATAGCGATCGGGGTCTTCAGCGTGCGATGAGAAGAAGATGAAAGTGATGCTGCAAATAACGAACTTGGTAAAAAGCTTTCCCCAACCCGAAGGTGGCTCCATCAAGGTCTTGGACGTACCCAATTTACAAGTCAATGAGGGTGAACATGTTGCTCTGATTGGCCAAAGTGGTGGCGGCAAGACGACGCTGCTGCATTTAATTGCCGGTTTACTCACTCCTGATGAAGGATCGATTCAAATCAATGGAATCGAGCTCACGAAACTTAGCGAGCAGGGCCGAGATCGATTTAGAGCAGGGACCATTGGCTATGTGTTCCAGACCTTCAATCTGCTACCAGCATTTACCGCTTTAGAAAATGTACGACTGGGAATGACCTTCGGCAGCGGCGTAGCGGAATCCGAACGAGCGATAGATTTACTCGAACGAGTCGGACTTGGAGATCGTGCTCATTACCGCCCACGTCAACTGTCGGTCGGACAGCAACAACGGGTGGCAATCGCTCGTGCCATGGCCGGTAAGCCGCGTATCCTGCTTGCCGATGAACCGACTGCCAATGTTGATCCCAAGAGCGCAGAAACGGTTCTAGAACTCATTCGTGAAACGTGTGCGGAAGAAAAAGTCGCCATTTTGATGGTGACGCATGACCTACAAATCGCTTCCCAGTTTGAGCGGGTTGATCAGTTAGATGAGATTAATCAAGCCGTCGAACGAAGTAGATAGTTACTCTCCATCGACATGGATTCCCGAAAATATGGTGTAATCCTTTGTCAATCGAATATCGAGCAGAAAGTTTCCAAGCGAACCATGAACCTCATCCAAATTGCGTGGCGTAATTTTTGCCACCGATCGCTCTCCAGCATTCTGACGACACTTTCTCTCGCGCTCGGAGTGGGATTGGTCGTCCTTGTACTCTCGATCTACGGAGTGATTAATGAAGCTTTCACTCGCAATGCTTCGGTAGGATACAACTTGGTGGTTGGCCCCAAGGGAAGCCCCCTGCAGTTAACGCTCAATAGTGTTTTTTACCTGAGTCAGCCAATCGAAAACTTGCCTTACACCGAGTATATGGAGTTCCTTTCAGAAGCTGAGCGTTCTGAGATGGTGGATCGATTTGGCGGCGATGAAGAACTCAAGCAACGCGGTGGACGCTACGCCCCTTTCATCGGTGACGGTTTCGTTATCCCGCTCGCGCTCGGTGACTACTTCGGTGAATTTCGAGTTGTCGGTACTACGCCATTGTTTTTCGAAAAACTAAGGCATGGCCCCACACTCGAGCAAACCTTTACCTTTTCCTCTGGCCGTGCCTTTCAAGACTTTTCAGAAGAACACAGCTACTTCGAAGCAGTTGTTGGCTCGCGAGTCGCAAAGGAAATGAACGTCGGAGTCGGGGATCAATTTTTCCCCACCCATGGCGACCCAACTGGTCACGGACACGATCTCGGTTTCACCATTGTGGGTGTCATGGATCCCACCGGTACACCCAATGACCGTGCAGCGTTTGTCAATTTGGAGGGCTTTTACCTCATGGATGGTCATGCCAAGCCGATCGAAGAAACCACCGCTGACGATTCCGAGAAAACCCCACAAGGGAAACTATCACCAGATTTAGAGCCAAAAGTCGCAAAGCGAGATGACTATCGCCTACTATCGATTCCCGAACGAGAGGTAACATCGCTGCTCGTCAGAACCGGTAACATCATGTTCGCCCCGAGCATGCAAAACGCAATTAATGAAGGAATTCGATCGCAAGCCGCCGCACCCGTCGGTGAAATCAACAAGCTCATGGGATTGATTGTCGGGCCATTAAAAAACGCGATGCTAATGATCACTCTGATCACCTGCGTCGTCGCAGCGGTTGGAATCCTAGTCTCGATCTATAACTCCATGAATGACCGCAAGCGAGATATTGCAGTGATGCGAGCCCTAGGTGCGCGACGAAGTACTGTCACCACAATCATCATTTACGAAAGCTTATTGGTAGCAACCATTGGAGCAATCGTCGGCTGGATTCTGGCGCACGCTGGAATTACCGCCTATTCAGGAACGATCGAAGATCAAACGGGCGTGCAAGTAGGATTCTTTACCACCAGCGGGAACGAAGTCTGGATCTTGCCGCTGGTGATTCTTTTAGCACTGATCGCCGCGTTACTTCCCGCTTGGTCCGCCTATCGAACCGATGTTGGTTCGAACCTGTCTGCGTAATTGATGGGAGCAGCGTCAAGGTAGATGCGACAGTTGGCCCATTCAAGCAAAGCGTTAAACATCTAGGTTACGAACGTCTAGCGCGTGCTTCTCGATGAATTCTCGACGTGGTTCCACCTTATCACCCATCAACAACCGGAACATTTCGTCTGCAGCTCCGGCATCAGTGAGGCTAACCCTTAACAAAGTTCGATTGGCTGGATCGAGCGTGGTTTCTCGGAGTTCCTCCGCATTCATCTCGCCAAGACCCTTAAAGCGAGTAACCTGCAATCCTTTTTCTCCAGCACTACGAACCTCGGGCAACAAAGCCCTCAGATCTTCCATGGGACGCCTGACGTCTTCACCTCGAATTAACTCAAATCGAGGTGAGGTTGAGCCGGTTCGATCAGTAGGAATCAAATCATCGATGCTAAAACCGAGACCTGAAATATCCTTCAGACCACTGTTGATGGTTCGAACCTCATGCACTTCCGCAAGATGAGCGGTTGGAATGGCTGAACCTTCTTGATCCGCCGAAAGAGCGTTGTCAGAACTTGGATCTTGTTCCCCGTCTTGCTCTTCTTCGTCTTGCTCTTCATCAAGCACTAATTGGTTATCGGTGAGGTACTTATCAACCTCTTCCTGAGTCTGAAACCAATTCTCTTCATTCCCGTGCGTTAGAAGCAATGCTGGCAACTTGTTGGTAACAGGATCCAAACGCATCGCATGTGTACGCAGGCTGAATCCTCGCTGCTCAAGAGCCAGGATAGAATCTTCCATCGATGCGAGGGTTATACACAACGACTTCATGTCATCGCCCTCGACATGACGCCCATCTTCTGCCTCAAATCGAGAGTCGGACAGACCGCGATCAAGCAACTGCGCCTTCATCTCTCCATCGGATTGAACGTAGTAACGATTTTTACCCTGCTGAACTCGGAAAAGCGGTGGCTGCGCAACGTACACGTGACCACGGGCCACGAGTTCATACATTTGCCGATAGAAGAAGCAGAGCAAGAGCGTTCGAATGTGACTACCGTCGACATCCGCGTCAGTCATGATGATGACTTTTTCGTACCTTCGTTTTGTCAGATCTTGATCGGCACCAATTCCGGTACCAATTGCCTGTATCATCGCTTGAACTTCTTGGTTCTCAAGCACCTTCGCTTCGCGACTCTTGTAAGCGTTGATAATTTTACCACGCAGCGGAAGAATCGCTTGATATTCACGCATTCGCCCGCCCTCAGCCGAACCACCAGCCGAATCACCTTCCACGAGGTAGAGTTCGCACTCTTCGCGGTTTTTACTAATGCAGTCCCGCAGCTTACCGGGAAGACCACCACCGCCAAGTGCATCTTTACGTTTACGCAACAGGTCTTTGGCTTTTCGAGCCGCCTCGCGGGCTTCGGCAGCGAGCAGACCTTTACGAATAATGGTCTGTGCTACGCGCGGATTTTCTTCGAAATACTTGCTGAGTTGCTCACCGACTGCACCGCTAATGATTCCATCAACTTCGCTGTTGCCGAGTTTTGTTTTGGTTTGACCCTCGAACTGAGGATTGGACACACGCACGCTGATAACGGCCGTGATTCCTTCCCGAAAATCATCCCCACCCGGTGCAATACCGCCTTTGAAAAGATTTTCGCTTTTACCGTAATTGTTAAGCGTTCGAGTTAAACCACTGCGAAAACCAGATACGTGTGTACCACCTTCGATGGTGTGAATATTGTTCACGTATGATTGAACGTTCTCGGTAAACTCGGTGCTGTACTGCAAGGCGATCTCATATTCCGTGCCATCTTTCTGACCCGAGATTTGGATGACATCGGAATGCAACGTATCGCTCGCACGATTGAGGTGTTCGACGAATTCGACAATCCCTCTTTCGTACTGAAAATCACCACCTTCGCCGTTCCGCTCATCGTGGAACTTGATATGCACGCCGCTATTTAGAAACGCGAGTTCTTGAAGGCGTTTGTAGAGGGTATCAAAGTTGTATTTGGTAACACTGAAAATTTGGCTGTCGGCTTTGAAGGTTGTCTTGGTACCTGTCCTCTTCGTTGCTCGACCCTTGGTCACTGGCCCGGTTGGAACACCTCGCTCATACCCTTGTGTCCAAGTGTATCCATCACGACTCACCTCAACTTCAGCCCACTGGCTGAGGAAATTCACCACCGTGACACCGACTCCGTGCAAACCACCCGAAGTTTGGTAAGCCCCTTTTTCGAACTTTCCACCGAATTTCAAAACTGTCATCACACCCTCGAGCGTGCTGACATCTCGATCATACTCCTCGGAAAGCTGATCATGGCGAGTCACAGGGATGCCTCGACCATCGTCCTCGACCGTGACACTGCCATCATTGTGTACCTTTACCGACACCATTTTGGCAAAATTTGCCATCGCTTCGTCGATCGAATTATCAACGACTTCGTAGACCAAATGATGCAATCCACGGACGGCCGTATCACCGATATACATCCCAGGGCGTTCTCGCACGTGCTCGAGGTCCGAGAGGTGCAGAAGATCTTTCTCGGTGTATTCGGCATTAGCAGTCGTCGCAGATGACGCGGGGCGCGGGTTGCCGGATGACTCTGGAGTAGGAGCGTCGCTCATTTGGACCTGCGAATGATTTTCGGGAGAAAAGAGGGGACGTCGGCGGACGTCTTTTTCAGCCAAAATTCTAGCGTTTTTTCGCTTTTGCCGCGATGCGGCTAAGGTCGCAATTTTTCTTAGATTCCGAGAATCCGAGACACAAATCAACCCTTTTTCAGATACTTCTGATAGGCGGTAACTGCTAACTCATCGCACCTTTCATTTTCCAAATGCCCCGAATGTCCCTTCACGTGCTCAAACTCGATGCGATGCCTCTGCATTAGCTCATCCAGCTGCATCCACAATTCCACATTTTTCACAGGTACCAGCTTGGATCCGTCTTTTCGTTTCCACCCACGGGACTTCCAGCCAACCATCCAGCTCTGCATCCCTTGCAGTACGTAGCTGCTATCTGCAAACAACGTGACCTCACATGGCTCTTTGAGAGCCTCGAGCCCTCGGATCACAGCCATTAGTTCCATCTGATTATTAGTCGTCTCGGGGACACCATCGCTACGCTCGAGCTCTTTTTCCGTACGTTGACACCTCAAAATAAAAGCCCAACCTCCGGGACCTGGGTTGCCGCTGCAAGCTCCATCGGTAAACAAGCTGACCTTTTTCATTTCATTCCGCTTTTAAAACAAATGCACAACCTAAAGTGCCAAAATTGAATGGTCTCCCTAAATCAACTTACGCCCATTCGCTCTATCAGACTACCTGTATCATCGTTAAAACCATTTTATCGATTCACCGCCTCGTTCCCACTCAAAGGTCAGCTACCATCGCCGAGAGAGTCCACAGGAGCAATTAGCGGGCCTCGATCGAGTAGTCGCCCAGTAAAGCGGCTCCAAAAGCAGACCAAATAACCAGAGACGCAGAGGGTTATGTCACCGGCCCACTGGCCTTTGATGCTCGCAACCCAATCCTTCCAATACCTTCGATCTAACCGCCACCGTTTTGAACGTTTGAATGAACACACTCGCACTCGAGCCGATTTACGGATCCTTTGCGATAGCTCTATCGATTTCAGTGATCCTGATCGTGGTGGTACTGTGGTTCACTCCTAGAATAAACGACCGGCGCAGGAAACACTGGCTGACAGGTCTCCGCTTATTCTCTGTGCTAACTCTAGTGCTAGCAATCTTTCGACCGACCGTTCATGTTACCCAAGAGCAACAAGTTCCGACGACGCTCGTTTTTGCTGCCGATCAATCCCTCAGTATGACACTGCCCGATGGCGAGGGAAAAATACGATCCGAGGTGCAACGCGAAGCATGGAAGCAAATCCATCGAGAACTTGAGTCTTTACAGCCTCACCTCTCGATGAGGTTACTGCTTTATGGTGAAACCACAAACGAAATCCAAAACCCAAAGACTGAATCGCTTGATCACATTGAAAGCGAGTCATCATTGACAGATGTCACTGGCGCAGCAACGCAAGCATTCGACCGTGGAAGGGGAGAAGCCCTAGCGGGGGTCATCCTCGTTGGTGATGGAAAGCAGACGAGTTACCACGAATCAGAGTCCTCTCAAGCGACCCTCGAAATGCTACGCGGTCTCGGCATTCCGCTTTGGACCATTCCTATCGGAAGAACCCAAGAAAACGGCGTCGCACGCGATATTGCGATTGATGCAGTGCCTGAATCGTTTCAGCTATTTGCCGGAAATGAATCGTCCATCGATTTCCAGGTTCTGGCTAAAAGTTTAACTGGAGTCGAAATTCCACTCCGGCTTTCTTGGATTGATCAAAATGGAAAGGAAGATTTCTTTGCTACTCGAACCGTTGTTCCGACGACTGCGGACGACGCCATCTCTGTCTCTGTTCCATTTACCGCCCCGCAAGCGGGCAGCTACCAACTGAAAATTGAGGCAGAGCAGGCTGCGAATGAAATCACGACCTCTAACAATCAGCAGATTGCCTTCGTCGAAACGCGTGAAGGTGGTGGTAGGATTCTTTACCTCGAAGGATCCTCAACGATGGAGCAGGCTTTTCTAAGGCGTGCATTGCGGCGGTTTCCCGACTTGGATCTTGATTACCGATGGATACCGAATAAGTCCGGTAATTCATGGCCTATCGATCTAGACCAACTGATCAAAACCGGCAAGTACGATATCTTCATTTTAGGTGACCTTCCGGCGCAAGCGATCGGCGAGGATCAAATCACGCAACTAAGCGAGCAGGTGGATGCCGGAGCCGGCTTGCTTACTCTCGGGGGCATCAAGGCTTACCAATCGGGAGGTTATCAAAAGACTTCCCTGTCTGATGTTCTTCCTATTAACCTCGACGCAAATCCCGATATCACTGCAGACACCGATCGAAATCAAATTGAGGAACCACTTTTACCATTACCCGCTCAAATCCACCCGATTGTTGATCTCGGCGGAGCCGACATCAATGAGAGCTGGCGAAACCTACCACCGCTACTCGGTGCAAATCGGTGGAGTGGTACTAAAAATGTTCCCGGAGTCATGACTCTATTAAAATCCGAAAATCAAATTCCTCTTTTGGTCATCGGAGAATTTGGACAAGGGCGAGTGGCATCGGTCGCATTTGACTCATCATGGAGATGGTGGAGTTCAGGTAAAAGTGAACTTCACCGCCGGTTTTGGCGTCAAGTGATGCTGTGGTTACTATCACGCGAGAACCTAGATAACCATGATCTTATTATTGAAATGGACTCGCGAAGATTTTCAACTGACGCTCCGGTAAACGCGACCATCACCTCGTCGAATCCTGCTGATCAAACATTCGTGGAAGGCATAGAGGTAACAATCGAGAAACCCGATGGTTCAGCACTACCGGTGTCGATTTCGTCCGAGTCGAAGCAGGGACGATTTATTGCTGAATGCTCACTTCCTAAACTTTCACCTGGGATTTATCGCTTACGAGCCACAACCTCTGACACAACGCCCACAAGTTCGAAACGATTGAACGAAGTAATCTTTCAAGTCATTGAGAACAGTGCTGAGTTGACACAGACCAACGCCGACCCATCATTCCTTGAACAACTTGCTGTAACGACCAAACCATTCGGTGGTCGGTCCTATCGACCCGAGGAGCTATCGAATCTTTGCGATCGAATTAAGGAAAATTTTACCAACTCACAAATCACAGTCACTACTCGATTCCGTCTAGGTGAAGATCCAATCAGCGGCTGGATTTTGTTCCTGCTTTTTGTTGTCACCTTGACCACTGAGTGGACTCTTCGTCGCCGGTGGGGCTTGGCCTGACCCAAACAAGCCCAGGTTGTCGTCATGCAAACAGCATCAACCGATTATGATGTTGCCTTGAACGAACAGGCTCACGTTACATCTAACGACTTTGATCAAGACAAATCCCGTCATCGCAACCATCATTCAGCAATCCTGTGAAACGAAAATTACAAACAAGTTGCCGAGCAATCCTTCGACCGCTCGCACAACTAGTAAGAAACGCACTCACACCCACCGAACCTCCAGTCTGTTTTGATTGGCACCAAATTGAAAGCGGAGTCGCTGCCGGATGCTCTATTTTGTTACCCAAAGAAAAAGCGATCACCGAGCGCATTTGTTCGGGAGAGTACGAACAGCACATCATGCAATTTATTTCCGATTTAGTGAAAGATGAGCACTGTTGCTATGACGTCGGCGGCCACTACGGCTATTACACATTGGCACTTTCGAAATTAGCATCAAAAGGATCGGTACACACATTTGAACCAGTGCAGGAGCACGCAAATCGCATTCGGCAATCAGTGGAAGAATCGCAATTCACTCGAACGAAGGTTCACCAACTGGCGGTTGCCGGTCAATCCGGATCACTAACGCTCAAGATCGCGACGAAAGACGGCGACGACTCGATGGCTTATCTGGACGCGTACGGAGGCGTCGACACGGAGGCGGCACACCAGCACTACCAACATTTTGATGAAACAACCGTCACCGCAGTGACTCTTGATCAAGCGGCTGAAAAATTCGGTGCTCCACAATTCATAAAAATTGATGCGGAGGGAGCCGAAGGTGCTATTCTCGAAGGTGGAAAAGAAGTCATCAAAACTCAGAAACCACGATTACTAATCGAAGTGCACGGAATTCATGAAGCGATCCATTGCTCCGAGATCCTTAGCAAACTGAATTACCAGGCGATTCTGCTCTCAAAACAAAAAACTACGCTTCCCATTCTCTGGGTGCATCGGGACGATCTCGAAGCAGCCCAAGCCGTTCATGAAACGCTGGGATCGGCACCAACCATCTTTTTTGCTTCCTAACAGTTAGCATTCGCAGAGTCACCAACGCCTCGAAAGAATCAATTGAATCAAAAGCGATACGGATCCTGATGAAGAACGACTCCGTCAACTTGCTTCCTGCCGTGACCGTGGTGATACCGGTCTACAACCTTGAACGTTACCTGAGGGATACCGTCGAAAGCGTACTGAAGCAAACTTACTTGGGGGCGAAATCGATCATCATTCTTGATGACGGATCAACGGACACCTCTTTTCAGATCGCGATGGAACTGGCTGACAAAGACCAATCCATCCGAGCACTGACGCAAAAAAATCAGGGACGTGCAAAGACACGCAATCGGCTACTGGATCTTGCTGAAACAGAATTCATTGCATGGATTGATGGCGATGACATTGCTTCCCCGGAATGGATCAACGACCAAGTGAGATTCCTTCTCGAGCATGACGCCTGCGTTGCCGTTGGAGGGCAGGGCTATGCCATGACGGGACAGCGTCATGCGATCGCGCCAATCGAGCATCCGCTCAGCCACGAGGAAATTCATCAGAGACATCTATCGGGGCAAGCTAATGCTTTTTTTCAATCATGTGTAACGGTCCGAAAGTCTGCGGTGGTAGAAGCCGGATCTTATGACGAGCGTTTTCCATGTGCAGAAGATTATTCACTTTGGCTGCGATTGGCTGAACGAGGAGAACTGTGGAATCTTGAAACGGTGCACCTTTATTACCGGGTTCACGCATCTTCCGCCAACTGGACAGCCAACATCCAACAGAGACAACAAGGCCAACAAATTCTCAATGAGCAACGGGCCGCCCGAGGACTTCCTGCGATCCACGCAGTCGATACGGAGATTCCTCCTTTAAGGAAGGATGATTGGAACCGAAGAATCTATTGGATCAACTTGTCCCTAAAGTCTGGCAATCCATATTCAGCGATGGGAATGCTTTTTATTGCTTTGCAAAAACATCCATTTTCGGTTGTTCTCTGGGTCGCAGCGGTCACGGCACTGGTTGATGTGATCATCGGATTCGGTAATCAAACTCCTCGTTTCGAAGCGGGGAAAAAAGCTAGGCTTGGCCATTTACCTCAGTTGTCTTTTTATCGAATCGGTCGAAAAATCAATCACTTGAGACGAAGGCTCTTCCACAGAAACCATGGAACTACAGTCAACCGATCAACACTCGAAGATTCTGAATCACTGCCAATTCGAGCGAAGAAACAATCTTGAATAGCGCGTTAAAAAAAATACTGCATCGACTTCAGTGGGATGAGACCCTTGGATACGCATTGCTGACTCGATTATGGCAAGCGATCTCGGGGCCAATCACGATTGTCTTCTTAATTGAATCGCTTGATTTATCCGAGCAGGGCATCTACTACTCAATCATTGGCATCGTCGGCATACAGGCTTATTTCGAGCTTGGTCTGATAAATGTTCTTGTAAGCCAAAGTGGACATGCTACCGCGGCGATCAGCCTAGTTAATCAAAAATCGAATCCATCAGAAAACGATAAAGCATGGATTCACGCAGCAACAAGAATGCGAGATCTAATTCGAGCATCGACTCGCTGGTTCAGCGTCGCCGCGATTCTCTACGCGATCATCGCCATTATCTTTGGATGGCTCACTCTCAGCGATTCTCAAACATCGTGGCAACTTCCGCTACTAGCAGCAATTCCGGCGGCAGCTGTTGCCGTGGCCTTTGCGCCGTCGATTGCAATTTTGGAAGGTGCTGGTTTTCGCGACCTCATTTATCGGTACCGCCTCGGGCAAATGGTTCTTGGATCACTCGCGGTGTGGGCAGCCCTTTTTTCCGGGCTCAAGCTATGGTCTCTCGTCTTGGCCTCAATGACTCAAGCAATGGTTGCGGCGTATATCGTCCTTTACTCAAAACGAAGCTTCTTTACGCAGTACCTCAATATTGATTCTCAGGATTCGACATTTGCTTGGATGCGAGAGGTCGTTCCTGTTCAGTGGCGAGTCGCATTGATTACCGCCAGCTTTCACTTTGCCACACAATTCTTCACGATTATTGTTTGCACATTTCACAGTGACTCAGAGGCTGCACCACTTGGCATGACGCTTAGCATCTCTTCAGCGATTCAGATGGTGGCGCTTGCTTGGGTCCAAACAAAATACCCTTTGGTTGCAATTCATCACGGAAAAGGTGATAGGGAAACAGCTGGAACCCTTTGGCGGCAAACCGCGGTCATTTCGACGATTCTGCTGGTGACTGGCTTTGCAGCCCTTGTAGCAATCGTTCTTTTCTTGCCCAACGTCAAACCGGGACTTGAAACACGATTCCTAGAACCATTACAAGTCATTTTGCTCGCTATTGGCGCTTTGGCAAATCACATCGCTGCAATCCAAGGCTTTTATGTTCTAGCAATGAAAGCCAAACCGCTCTTGGCCGCTTCGCTTTTCGGATCGATTCCAACCGCGATCGCGGTATGGTGTGGTGGCTATTACTTTAGTACTAGCGGTGTACTGTTTGGTTACGCGATGGGAATGGGTCTTTTCTTGGCTCCTGCACACACATGGGCATACATTCAATTTCGAAGGAAACCATCCCCTACGTGATTGATTCACTTTCTTATGGCCAGATCCATCGCATTGACCAAACCGACAATGCAAGCACCAAAACAACTCCATCTGCCAAGCGAAGGGAACCACTTTTTGCGTTCAACCGAAGGTAGCCCAAGATAAAACCGGTTGGGCAGCCAAATCGGCAGTAGGCCATGGGCAGAAACCTCGAGACAACAACCGTTCCTACTGCAAAGCCGATGGTAGTCATACTTGAAACGCGAAACAAATAAGCGTGGAAGGGCTCCCAACGCGAAAGATCAAGGGTGGGTACCAATTGAATTGCCAAATAAGCAGCAAGCAAGAGCGTGCCGGGCAACCGATGTAGCCACTTTCGAATCCCATCCAATGCAGATTTGATCCTATTAGAAACCTTCCTCGGCTTGACTAACTGTTGCATCGCACCGTGGGGGCACAGATGATTGCAATACAAATTGTTCTTGGAAAGAATGGGAAAGAGAAACGCAAACGCTGCGACGGTCGCAAGGCCTGGCGCAAGTCGCCACGCAATCCCTTCAGCGGACCAACCTGCGATTAAAGCCATCGAAAGCAAATTGCCTGACAACAGGCCGATGACAAGCACTGTTGTTACCAGCCATACTTTTCGCCATCGTTTCGTCCAATTGGATCGAGTGGTTTGCGCGAAAGCCGCAACGATTAACACAACGAAGGTCACAATATCTCGCCAACTCCACCGTATTGGCACTGATTGCTTTATTGTCTTGGCACTTATCAATTTTCGCTGATGTTCTTTGGCGGCAGCAACCAAAGTGTGGGCAATATTCTGGCTAGTCATCGTCGCGCCAGAGACACCCTCAACCCCCTCGACTATCGGATCAAAATTGGATAGCTGCTCCAAGCTCATGTCGCGAAAAATTTTCCAGAACCCATACTCTGTTCGAACATAGTCAACGTAAGGTTCATTATCGAAAGACTTTCTGATACGCACGGACGAAATTTTTTCATGTCCATCCAAGTGGATCAGGAGTTCGGTTGGACCCTGATAACCCGTCAAATCATCGCTATACACTCCGGTTCGTAAGACGTATCCCATTGGCTTATTTTCTGAATCAAAAACTTCTCCCGAATCAGTGTCAATCGACGCTGCCTGCTCAAAAACAAGTTGAGCTTCGGCCAAATCAAGCGGCTGGTTGAAGATGAGCGAAGGCACCTCGCCGCCCATGCGTAGAGCCAATCCTTCCGCGAGCGCCAATGACGTGAGTGTCGCGCCAGACACTCCATCTATTCCTCTAGCGGTAGGTGCATGCGTCCAATCCCAGCCCTCAAATTGCTGAAAAAAACCAGCATCGCCTTTAACTGCATCGATGTGTTCTTGAGTATCGTCGCTGGACAACAATCCAACCGAAGCAATTCGCAGTTCATTATCAAGAACGATAATCGCTTCAGAGGGCCCCCGATAACCAATTGACTTCTGAGCGTCTGGAAAAGTTCTTGCCAGCCAACCAAACCGATTACCCTGCGAATCTTCCAAGACCCACAGGCGGCTTTGCCCATCTTTGGCACCAATCGTGATACCCGATGGAATCGAAATTCCTGAATCGATTAGTTGACCAATCGATGGCGAGTCAAATCCATCCCGAGGAGTAACCGCTGCACGTGGAATCGCTACCATCAATGACACAATCATTGAAAGACGAAGTAGATGCAGCAAGTACAATCGCCACGGCGAATACTGCGACTTCTGACTCAAGATCGGGAGTGAACGGTTCACGGCAATTCAATTAGGCGGACCGCATCGATATGGACCGTTCCATTGGCCCCTTTGGTCTCAATGGTTACAACGACCGATTCATTTTCCACCAATTGCACCTGTGTGACACGCGCAACTCCATCCGGAGCCGGTGCACGTTGATCAACCACGTGTTTGGTGACTTGACCCGCTTGCAAAATCAGAACAGGAGTCTTGGTCGATCGATTTTCATGAGGCTGCGTAAATACCTCAATCGCATAGGTGCCTGCTTGGGTCGCTTTGAGCGTATAAGTTGCAGATGATTCTGTATTAGGACTTCCGTATCGATATCCATACTGGACGAAGTTTGGTAACCCTGTTCCAGACGTCCACGAACCTTTAAGAATTGCCTGATCATCATCGACAACCACTCCCTCAATTTCGCTTATTGCCTTACCCGTGGGTGGCCCCATCGGACCCGCCAGAGGCAAAGCATCTTGTGGAATAGAGATATCACCAGAAGGGGTACTGCGACGAGCTTTTCCAGGAAGCTGCACGAGATCTAACAGATCATCAAGATGCTTTTCGTAAACTTCTCTGGGTGTGCACTGGTTCAAAGCACAAATCGATGCTGCCTTACCGACAACCTCACCCATCATGCCGCAGGTTTTCATCACCCGCGTGGTTCCCAGCGCTTCATGGGTAACGCTGATACACCGCCCCGCCATGAACAGGTTATTGATGTTACGGCTGTAAAAGCAACGATAAGGAACAGGATAGCCATAATTCCGATCGACACCCTTTCCATGGACAGCAATGGAAATGAAAGGATTTTCGGGAAACTTTGTCGCATATTGCTGCTTGGGGTAATGCAAATCGATCGACCAAGTGCTCGGCACGCATCCATCGGGGAACTCGCGTTTGGAGACAACATCATCCTCCGTCAGTACTACGTCACCCATCAATCGACGACTTTCTCTCGGTCCACCGATGTAAGCGACCCATGTTAAGTAGGCATTCCGGTGATCCGCAGCACCGTCACGATTCTTCATCGCATTGAACGCACCAAAGACCGCGCGAAGATTCCAATCACGAATTCCCTCGGCGTCACCTAGTGGATCCTTATCAAAACCGCTTTCCCAAAACCATTGCCCATGATGGTCTCGAGGATAAGGAAAGTCCTCCATCTCCAACGGTAAAGCCCACGGTGTTTCTGGAAACAAAACTTGCTTGTCTTGCTCACCCCACGCCCACATATTGCTCATGCCCATTCGACCATCAGGTGTCATTTCCTGATCCGCTTCCGCCCACGCACCAATCCAAGCATGTCCAGTACAATCCGCAAAATAATCGCCAAGGATTCTTACTTCTGCGCCCGATCGAGTATCGATGGCTTTGACCGCTTGAATGACTTGATCATTCATCTCAACGGCGAAAGCATGATGGTTAAGCATCAAGTCAATATTCGGTTCCGCGCGAACCACCTGTTCTTTTAGATCATCGCCGAATTCTTCGTAGCGACCGGGTGATTTCGTCGCGTGGTCAGCAAACTCCTCGATGATCTCACCGATTCGCGGAAATTTGCCACGCCTGATGTTCCCTTTGGCCCAAACCCTCACCTCACTTGAACCATTGCCTCCGAGCACAGGCCTATCCTGAACAAGAGCGACCCGACAGCCCATCCGTGCAGCCGAAATAGCTGATCCCATCCCAGCGTATCCACCGCCTACCACAACAAGATCATATGGCCCTTTGCTGACAGGCGTTTCGGGGAGGTGGAGCTGACCTCTTCGCCAAGCAGACAAAACATTACCAGTCGGGGGTGGAACCGCATCAAGATCAGAGGTCAAGTAAATACAGTCGCATCGACCATTGAATCCAGTTTCATCGATGAGACGTAATTCGCATTGACCCTTTTCCAGCTCAATGGTTCCTCCATCTTGCCAACCCCATGTTTTACCCTCGGTTCCGAAGATGACAGGCAGAGAAGATCCCGAGATGGAAATTTTGAATCTCCCCGGTGAAGGCGAGGCATCCCAACGTGCAACCCAATCGTAAGTGCGAACCCAAACACGGTATTTTGCTGTAGATGGTACGCTGAGCTGTGTGGAAGCATCTTCAACTTTCTCACCGAGTCCGTGGGCTAACAGATACGGTGAACCCATGGATTGAATGAACTGGGTATCGAGCTTCCATCCACCGAGGTTTTTGAAACTCTCTGCTTCGACAAAGACTTCGGCAGAATGAGAGGTCTGAACACCTTGTAAGAAAAAGGTTGACGCCAAAACATAGACAAGAAAAACCTTATTCATGGACCGCATCAAAATCTCGCTAAAAAACATTTGTAAAAGTTACTCGATCACCCCAGTGAGCCACGGATGCTATCTCCAATTAGCCCACCCACATCATAGCGAACTCCAGAATCAAAAACTGTCCTATTCAACGACCAATGCCGCAATTGGTAATTGATTCATTTAAGTGGCAATCGACCATGGTGATGTCGAATTGCGTTGACAAAAACCCATGAGGGAGGGAATGTTTTCAGGAACCGGACAATCGCACTTGAACCCACTCCCCACTCCTCCGTCAAAAGACTTGGCTGACCACCCGAAACGTATAAGTCATTTAGCAATAAAGAGATCAGCACGGGATAATCAGCATGCTGTTGCGAAACACGCATTCGGCGATTCCGAAGCCGATCTCGAATCAGCCTCTCCTGGGACGTAATCAAAGCAACCAAGGGTGAAATCGTACGTACTTCGAGTGCAAGTTTTAATCGCATTCGCCCGAATGCGACACGCCGATTATCGGCTTGACTACGTCGCTCAGTCGCTTCTGCGGTAACACCGGTTGCAGCATGAAACAGAAAGACACCGCTACTCGTTTTGTTGCGATGCTGGCCACCAGGTCCACTGCGACGCTGTGTTCTTAATTCGCACTGACTCGAGAGTTCCTCGGGTGAGATACAACAGGGATGCAATCCAAGACGAACTTCAAGCGGAAATCGATCCGATCGATCAGGAACCTGAGCATTTTTGTCCACACTTGTCACCCTGCGACTGATTGAAACCGATGGGTCATCTGCTTTCGACCGAGATTGCAATTATTTGTCTCTCGATCACTCGGATCTTCCGCCCAACCAACTGGCCAGCAAAACAATATTTTGTGCAAAGGTAGTGGTTCTAATAATACGCTGATTATCTTCGTTTAACTCATGGTACTTTAACTTACCTCTCTCAACCCACGCTCCTCGCGAATCAAGACGTTTGGCAACCTCATCAACTTTTTTATTCAATGATGAAGTCCGCCGAGGTTGCGAAATCTCGGGTGCTTTCCACACCTGATCCGCATCTAACTTGCATAGTTCATCATACTCCTGCTGTATCTTTTTAAGGCTTGACTTTACGACAAAGGCATAATGCGTCGGAAGATCATCATCCGCATAAGTGAGTTCGTATTTGCGATTCATGTATAAGGGTTGATTGGTACCGAGTTCGTAAAACCTCGCTAATTCTCCGCTCGGTAACAATGAATTCTGATAGTAAGGCAAAGCCCTTGAAATTGGCTGCAGGTACTTGTCTGCATTTGAATCGTGCCCTGCGAGTCGACGATATAAAACCATCAATGTCTTCATCACCGCTTGTGACTCCCCACCGGTTACCGCGGGTGGCTCAAATTTTCGTGCCCACGCGGGATGCATTTTCTCGTCGTACTGCTGTGCCCAACCGGGCTGAGGATCAGGAAGTTGTGACAAGACGAGGAAGTCGCCACCTCGTTTCGCAGCGTTCAAATACTGCTCATCTTCATAAATAGACCAAGCATCCAACATCAGCAAAATCATGTCACTGATCGAATTATCATTCAGCGTGTAATAATCGCCATACTTTTTGGCGGGATACTCACGTGGCCAATCAACTGGGATTGATGCTCGATAAATCTTGGAACGATTCGTATCATCTTTCACTCGATCGTATCGCTGCGGCCAAGCCCCATTGGGGTACTGGGCAAGCAAGAATGAGTGGAGCGCATAGATTGCTGCATGATGAATCTGTTGGTCCGAGAAATTTAGAACCTCGTCCAAGCTCATCAGAAAATGGCAAGCCGACTGAGACTTATTATCATCTAAGGTTGTGGTATTCCGTCTTTTCGCTGCAACAGGGCCACCGCCCGATCCATCCTCAGGAAATGGGATTCGATACTTGATTTCGCTGCGTTTCTTGGCAGAAAATTCTATTTGGTTATCCCAACCGCCTGAATCAAGCTGCCCCAATACCAATGCATTTGCAACCTCTTTGGCGGCTTCTAGCAATATTGGTTCTTTACAAATTTGATAGGCACGAAGGTAAGCCTCTCCAACAAACGGAGTACCCGGTGGTTCAATCCAAGCGGTCTCTGCACCAACAGCACCTTCCCCCTCACGATACCGAAGATCAGTCGAATACTGATGAACGTACCCGCCGTGAGTCGAGACTTCGGTTCTAAAAAACCTGACAGCTCGATTCAAAGATTGGCGTATCAATTCTTCCTTATCTGCGCTCGCTTCTTCGGAGTGACAAACAATGCTTGGACAGAGGATTCCGAGTGTTAGAATCACAAGCCTGATTCGCAAAAATTGCAACTGCAACCCTTGTTCAGACCCATTTCTATCAATCGCACATTGAAATGGAATTGCCATTATCTTGCCCAAAGAAAAATGATCTTGGATGAAATCAATGACCGGCATGATCTGAAGGTTTAGCACTAACGATTATCCGAGTGCGGAACATCAAACCGGATCTCAAATCTACCGTCACTTGATGCCGCTCCGCATGTCATCGACGGAGTGTTATGCCTCATGACAATTGACCCGTCTTTACCAACAGCAATCATTCCGCCGGACTGCTTAGGCAAGCGGTGATCGATCATTTCACTTACAGCATCTTCAAGTGACTTTGAGCCGTATCTCATTTGCGCAATGACGTCATAGGCAGCAGCATGGCGGATGTATTCCTCGCCGATTCCTGTTCCTGAAATTGCAGCGTAACGATTATCGGCGTAGGTCCCAGCACCAATAAGCGGTGAATCTCCGACACGGCCTGCTAGTTTTTTTCTGGTACCACCCGTGCTTGTCCCAGCAGCCAAGTGACCCCGCTGATCCCTGGCAACACACCCAACGGTGCCGAAGTGCTGCTCTTTGGAATCTAAACCATGAGGCAGTTTATCTAGTCTGTGATGACCTCTCTTATGAAAGCCAAGAAAATATTCAGGCCTTACCTGATCCACCTTACAATCGCGAGCGAAAGATTCTGCACCGTCGGAAACAAGTAGAATGTGCGAGGTTTTTTCCATGACATGACGAGCAAGGGAAACGGGGTTTTTCACCGTTGTGACACCGGCTACTGCACCACATCGAAGATCTGTTCCATTCATTATTGACGCGTCCAATTCGGCTTTACCAAGATGATTAACCACGGCACCCCGACCTGCGTTGAACGCCGCGTCGTCTTCTAAAATCGAAATCACCACCTCGACCACATCAAGTGCAGAAGCACCATCAGCTAACATTTTCCTGCCAGTATTTAAGGCAACATCCATTCCTCGCTGCCGCGTCTCTTTTTTTTGCTCCCCCCAGTCCGCTACATTTCCACCCGCTCCACCGTGAATCGCGATGGACCAAGTACCTGCCTCGTTAGGCGTTTGTCCGATTAACGTGTGCGCATTCATCGGAATCTCGCAAAGAAAAAGGCAACTCAAAATAAAGACGTTCTTAATTCTTATCACTTGGTACACCACTTTTGACTGAGAAAAATCAAGCTGAATCAGGCTGAACGAACCTCTGCAGCAAACTCCGATGCACCGTTATATCTTTTTCGTTCACAATATCTTGTAGCAATTGAATCTGACGACTTGTGATCGGCACGGGCGACCCCGGGTCTGGCTGAAGCTGATTCAGTGGAGCGACAATCCCTGATAACAGTCGATCGATTCCATCTCCTTGAATGGCACTCACCAAGTAGTCGTATTGAGCGTGCTGTTCGGTTGACGCGGTTTGAACCTCATCCAATTTATTCAGCACCCTAAGTATCCTTTGCGACCGGTGCTGGGGATTGAAGTGAACCAAATGGTCGCTCAATTCAAAAGACTTACCAATCGTTGATGGGTCGTCGACAAGGATTAGAAGATCGGCCTTGTCGGCAGCCAGAATTGCCAAATTGATTCCTTCTCGCTCAATAGCGCCTGCTTCGTTTCTTATTCCGGCAGTATCCGACAGCTCAACAGGCCAACCGTCGATTACCGTGCTGGCAGTGAGAACGTCGCGTGTGGTACCAGCCAAATCAAAAGTAATACTGCGATCATATCCTACCAAACGGTTCAACAAACTACTTTTGCCAACATTGGGAGGACCGCAAAGGACAACGCGAAAAGGTTGATTGAGAACTTCGACAATTAATTGGTATTCGAGCATCTCGGTTGCTCGATTCTGCAACGCTTTACTCCAAGCTATATCGTTATTTGACTCACTTAGCATTTCTGTAGCCCAGTGCAACATTGCCCCTCGCTGTTGGTCCATGGCAATGGCGACGGTCCTCGCAGTGATGCATCGCGAGGCAACTTCACTTGCCTCGGTGAAAAGCAATCCCCGATCACTAAAAAAAGTTGATGCTTCTAGCTGTTCACATCCACAATTCTTTAGATCTTCCATAATCCGGTTCACAGCTGCAGGCCCGCCATGGCAATGAATCTCGGCAGAATTCGGATTAAGCGGTGTCACAACGACCGACTCAGCAGCAACCTGATCGATGCCGGCACCATTCCAAAGGCCGTACCGAATCTGCCCAGACGAGTACTTTTCCCTCGAGGCGGGCTGGAAACACTTCTCTAGAATGGTTTCAACTTCGTTACCTCGAATCGCAATGACTGCAACGGCGCCTCGTCCTTTACCGGTGAGAACGGCGCAAACAGTATCGCACCGATCTCCCTTAAAATCTTGTACTTTCGGTTTACTTGCGTCTGTTGAATTCTGTAAACACATTTGTAATCCAGTGAATAAACTATGGTGGAACTGGAACATCCATCTTACTAGATCGACCGCACAACACAGCCGAGCATGATGGCACGCCCCAATCCTGATCTCGACCAATTGACGGACGAAGAACTTCTTGACATGCGTCTTTGCGATTTGAAATTGCAAATCAAAGACACTTCTCTCGAACCAAAACTAGAGCAACTCAATCAAGAGCTTCTATCCCGAGGAATCCTGTTTCGCCCACACTATTGGCTCAGTGATGAGTGGTACTCGCCAGACGGTATCCCCGGGATCGCTATTCCGTTCTACCTAGCCCATCCTCGACTTGCACGACTTGAACGAAAGCAACTCCTTGAGGTGGAAGGGGGCACACACCAATGGTGCATGAAAATCCTTCGACACGAAGCCGGCCATGCAATCGATACCGCATTCGCTCTCCATCGGAGCCGACACTATCGTCAAGTATTTGGCAATCCTCAAGCACCCTACCCGGATCATTATCAACCCAAAACATCCAGCCGGAATTTTGTCTTGCATCTCGAGATGTGGTACGCACAGGCTCATCCCGTCGAAGATTTTGCAGAAACATTTGCAGTCTGGCTCAGACCGGGTTCACGCTGGAAAACAAGGTACCGAACTTGGCCTGCGATCAAAAAACTAGAAGCTGTGGATAAAATGGTGCAATCGGTGCAAAACGAAAGACCGATTGAACGTAGCCGCAAAACCATCGACCCGTTATCCCGAATACGAAGAACGCTTCGGACCCATTACCAGAAAAAACGCCAACACTACGGCTTAGATTATCCGAGCATCTACGACAATGATCTTTGCAAACTTTTCTCCAGCGATCCCGCACATCGCCGAAACCCTACAGCTGCTGCGTTCTTGAACAAAATCCGAGGTGAATTAAGACGCAGTGTCGCACGGTGGACCGGTGAGTATAGCTACACGATTGATCAAGTCGTACAAGAAATGATCGAGCGATGTAGAAGGCTGCAGCTTCGGCTCGGTGATTACCCCGAAGAAACAAAGCGAGATGCGATCATCTTGGTCGCAGTCAGAACAACAAGCTTCCTGCATGAAGGGCGTCATCGATTTGCTTTATAATTCCTGGCGGTTTTACGAGGTCATTTCCAATCTTTCTCGCGTCGACAATCCCGCGATAACCAAATGAGCAAAACACGAATTCTTGTCCTAGTACGCGACGGCCAAGTGCCTCCTGTGTCACTCGAAGGGGTTAGCGATGCAGAGCTTGATGGGTGGAAAGCCGAATTCGATGTTTGCGAAACGCTACGACGACTTGGCCATGAAGTTCTACCCTTAGGGGTCTATGACGACCTTGCCCCCATCCGACAAGCGATTCACGAATTTCAACCACACATCACTTTTATGATGCTCGAAGAGTTTCATGGAGTGGTTACCTATGACTTCGCTGTCATCAGCTACCTTGAACTCATGCAGCAAGCCTACACAGGATGCAACCCTCGGGGTCTACTGCTAAGCAAAGACAAGGCACTATCCAAGAAAGTCCTCTCTTACCATCGGATTCCGACGCCAAGATTTACCGTTTTCCCTGTAGGCCGAACCGTTCGCAGACCGAAAAAACTATCGTTTCCGCTATTCGTTAAGTCCGTCGTCGAGGACGCATCCTTCGGCATTTCGCAGGCATCGATTGTTCACAATGACGAAGCCCTCGAGGAAAGGGTGCGATTCATTCACGAAAAAACAAATGATCGGGCGATTGCCGAACAATACATCGAAGGTAGAGAAATCTATGTTGGAGTCATTGGCAATGCTCGCCTGAAAACATTTCCTGCGTGGGAAATGAACTTTGGCAACCTTCCCCCGGAAGTCGCAAAGATTGCAACGAGTCGAGTCAAGTGGGATCGGAAGTATCAACAGAAACACAAAATCTCAACACATGCTGCAGTGGATCTCGATGAAGCAACGCAGGAAAAAATCTCGAAATTATGTAAACGGGTCTACAGAGCTTTGAGCCTAAGTGGCTATGCCCGAATGGATTTACGAATGACCGATAGCGGCGAGATTTATGTGATTGAAGCTAATGCGAATCCAAACATTGAATACGGTGAAGATTTTGCCGAATCCGCTGAATCCATCGGAATCTCTTACGAAGCTCTCCTGCAACGCATTATTAACTTGGGCCTGAACTACAAAGCAGCATGGATGAACGTCTGAGCATGGAAATACAATCAAGCAAAGCTCCCACTAAATATCACGGCATTATTCCTCCATTGGTGACCCCGCTCATCAGCCGCGATCAGATCGATGTGGATGGAACCAAAAGGCTATTACGGCATGTCATTGATGGCGGCGTTCATGGGATATTTATCCTTGGAACAACGGGGGAAGCCCCCAGTCTAAGCTATCGTTTGCGACGCGAATTCATCCGTCTTGTATGCCAAGAAGTTCAACAAGCTGTCCCTGTGCTGGTTGGCATCACTGACACCTCAATTGTCGAAAGCCTCACGCTTGCGAGCGTTGCCAAAGATGCCGGAGCCGATGCAGTCGTGTTGACGACCCCGTATTACTTTCCCGCGGGACCAACCGAACTAATTCAATACGTCCGAAGCGTTATTAAAGATACCCCACTTCCCATCATGCTTTACAACATGCCGAGCATGACGAAAGTTTGGTTCGAAGTTGATACTCTCAAGCAGCTAACCGCGGAACGAGAAATTGTTGGTATTAAAGATAGCAGCGGAGATCTAGATTACTTTCGGCAAATCTTAAAACTCAAAGACATTCGACCGGATTGGTCGATCATGATTGGGCCGGAACATTTGACTTCTGAGGCCGTATCGCTAGGTGGTGATGGAGGGGTCAATGGCGGCGCCAACTTATACCCGAACCTGTTCGTCAACATGTATCAAGCGGCGGTCGAAAGAGACGACGACAAACTTGACATGCTAAACGAACGCATCCGCAAGCTGCAAGAAATTTACACCGTCGGCAAGTACGCCAGTCGCTTCATCAAAGCAACGAAATGCTCGCTATCGATCCTTGGAATCTGTAGCGATCAACTCGCCCCGCCGTTTAACCACTTTCTTACACCAGAACGTGAAGCGGTTGCCAAGATCCTGAAAAAGATTGATTCCGTCGCTTAGCCAACGATGCTTTTCAAAAAATGAAGCCATCGAACAATCCTGGCTGATGATACAAGGTAAATCCAACCATCAACGCTCGTCGTCATCATCCTGCACACAATAAAAAAAGGCGAGAAGCTAACACTTCTCGCCTTTCATGAATGGTGTGATTATCCCATTACGTCTAGTCTTGGGAAATCTCCTCGCGACCAATCATCATCATGATGGGTGCGTTACCGGCTGATCCACCGTAGGTATATCCAGCCTCCAGTGCGCGATTCACTCGCTCAACAGTCTCGGCAAGATGTGCTTTGGAATAGGCATCCATTTTATCGCCGCAACGCTCGAGTGTTGCGGATACAGACGTCGACAACGACCTTAATTCCATGCGAGCTAGGTTACTGATCGCATTGAAGGCGGCAGTGTCATTAGATGACTCGAGGATTAGGTCGATCAAACGCTGCATATGCTCACGCTGCAAGTTACGTCGAAGCGAAGAGATCATTGGATTTCTTGCCGAAAGTCCATCGGGGCACTCGCCGTCTAGTTCCGACCACGCTTCATTACTGATCGAAGCGAGGAGTTCAGGTAGCGTGAGTGTATCCTGATCAGATGGCAACCGCATTTCGTTATCGTAGACTCGACGCAAAGTGGTGGGATTCATCAACCAAGTCAACGCAGAAGACTGAACCCCTAGAATGCGATCGTGGATCGGCCAAGTTGCTTCATTGGACATCGATGACCGAGAGCTTCCATCAAGCCATTTATCGACGCTCATTCTCTCTAACAATTCAGCGGTCAAACCAAAAGCGTCATCGCGGAAAGTGTTCTCGATCACAAATGCAAGTGCCGCTCTCTGCTGCTCGGCAGGGACGACCTCAACCGGTGCTCGATTACCGGGGTCACCCTTCTTGTCACGGTTGACAAATGCTCCGCCAATCCAGTTCGACATCATGCTGGCCGCACGAGTCTGCAGACTGAGGGTCAACTCGTAACCACGTCGAGCTTTGGCCCAACTATCGCCATCTTTGACAAATCGAGAAAGAATTCGCTCTCGATAAAGATTGACCAATCGCATCTGCTCGGAAGCATAGTCAAGCGGATCTTTTGAAAAGTCGTACCGTCGAGCCAATGGATCTGGTCCGGACGTATCTTCGTCGGTAGCAAACTGCAATTCTGGTTCGCTACAACGCTTCAGTATCTCTGGCAAACGACTCTCATCGAATGTGTAACCATAATCGATCGCCCAGAAGTCATACGGACCAATGTCAATCATGGAGAAATCACCCTGAACACTCCCCGATTCAAATCGATAGTTGATCGGCGTGTAATCCATCACGGAAGCGGTAAAAGTCTGTTTGCCCTTGACTTCTTCACTGTTGATCTCATCCAACGTGAAGAGTGCGGATGCCTTAAAGTTGTGACGGAGCCCTAAAGTGTGACCCACTTCATGAGCGACTAGGTCCGCAAGTAATGGACCGACAAACCATTCGGGCATCCCATCGAGAAGATCCTCTTCGATTGCCTCAGTTTCGGCTTCTTTCTTTTCCGCTTCAGCATCTTCCTGATCGCCTTCTTCCGCGTTGGGTTCTTCCTTAGGCTTTTCGCCCTCAGCATCTTCCTGCTTGTCCTCTGCATCCTCCGATGCTGGCTCATCCTTATCTTTTTTCTTCTTGGATTTCTTTTTCTCCTCATCTTCGGCTTCAATCAACGTTAAAGCCCAATCCATACGAGTCAAAGCAAGATCCAAGCTTCGACCGCTCGCAGCCATACACAATCCATTTTTTTGACTGACGCGACCATATAATCCATCAAATTCGTCATCACCTAATAAGGTGGGATCTGCTTGGGCGAGACCAAAACCAGCCATTGGCTTGTAAGCCTCTTTTGCCAACTTCTCGCGAAGAGTATTCGCTTGTTCCGCTGGAGCCATGCGAATGCGAGGATCCCATGTGGGATGTCTCCCCAACCATGCAAGGGTCTCAGCGGAGACGCCTTCCATCGCGATTTTTGGCATCAAATCTTCGTAGTTGAAATTGAAATGACGAATCCAACCGTCAGTCAGAATGATGTCTGCATCTAAAATCTGTCCGGTCATCGGATGAACGCGACTTGGACCGATCGCAGTTCCGATGTCATTGTTCAACCATCGGATGAAGTTGTATCGCACATCTTCCGGATCCTTTTCCATATGTGCTTTGCTGACCGCATCTTGGTATTCAATCACAATCGCGTCAACAATTCCGACTTTCTCAAATGCCTTGTTCCAGTAGTCAACGCCAGCTTTGATCCAACGTCGATATCGAACCGGAGCAGTGTGCTCAACATAGAATCGGATCGGCTCTTTCGGAGGACTTTTCTTTAGCGATGGATCTCGCTTTTCCAAACGCCAACGATTGATATAGCGAACTCTCGTTTCGTCATCTGTGTATTTACTCAAATCCGAAAACGCGGTCGTGAAGTAGCCGACTCGCTCATCTGCCGCTCGGGGCTTGAATCCGGAAGATGCGGAAGGCACTTCGCTGAAAGAATAATGAATGGTTTGAAACCGGCCGCTACCGCCAACAATTTCAAACGCGATCTCAACGTTGTCAGGAAAAACCTTTGCAGAGGCCAGTTTGGAGATTCGAGAATTCGTCACTCGAACTGAGGAGCCGAAAAAGCGGGTGGCATTACCGACCAACAACGCATCTAGATCGATAACAGGTCCACCCGTTGGACCCATGGCAACTATCGGAACGTCCAATAGAACCTGATCCGTAAACAATCGCTTGACCGAGGCCTTGCTCTCGGCGTCTCCGGTTGCACGAATATCCAGGTTAGGAGCAACTAGGGCCAGACGATCATCGTATCGGCGCCACTCCACAACCCAATCACCCGACTGGAGTCCGGCGTAGCGATCACCACTGCTTACGGTCAACGCAATAAAAAACTGCTTGCCCGCAAAATTCTTGGGCAGTTCCCCCAATAATTGGGAATCCGAAGAGCGGGACCAAAGGCTAAATAATCCCTTAGGATTGTCCTGACCTGTTACAGCAACTGCAGTGTATCCCTCGGAAACTTGATCGAAGGGTGGTAATGCAGCGGAAGCTGACTGCTGCCCGAGCAGAGAAAGAAGGGCGATTACCGCAACTTTTCGAAGCTTTTTCATTATTTTTACAATTTCCAGAAGAGGAATGATATCCTTCAAAGATAGGTCACTCGATTGAACTGCGTTCGTAAAACCAAGATTCCAGCTTAATTTCTGATCGTGAATAACCCCTAAAATCGAAATCGATCCTACGCTCCCAGATACCGGGGTAGTTGGGATCTGGCCGTGTTAGTCTCTTGCTAACCACTATTCATCTCGTGATACGGCTACCAAGCCCGTCTGGATCTGCCGAGGCAAACACTGACTGTCCCGTTTGATCTAGGACTTGTTACCGAGAACGGATCCGATAATCCAACATTTTAACCTTGCAATTCATTCAAAGCGGAGAAGATAGGCAAGTTATTTGGTTTTTTCAGGCACCTACCGCCCGATGCGCCCGTGACTGGGTTTTCACCACCCCCCAATTAGGTCAAATCTCCGGTAAAACGAGTCTGAATGAGAGTGCCGTGATACGTCTTCCCACACCATCACAGACGATCACTCAACAAAAACGAAAACTTCTTGACCGAGGATGACGCAGTAAGTACTTGTTATTCCGGGATTCGGCAATGATTTTGCGGCGTAAAATACGTCTGAGATCGTCTGCTGATGGTTGAGAATATTCTGTTGATGCGGTCACTACCCCCGCGGACATTGACGATTTGTGTCCACGGGTCGAGAATCAGGGCTTGCGAATTGATAAGTTCATTAAAACGCCGTTTAGTCCTCCTCGATTCTCTGTTCCCCCTATTCACCTGAAAACGACAACGAATGAAATCATTGCCTCAGCAGGATCCGCAAGTTTGGGAAGCCATCGAAGCCGAAGCAGCACGTCAGCAAGACGGCTTGGAAATGATCGCAAGTGAGAATTACACAAGTCTTGCCATCATGGAAGCAGCTGGCAGTGTCTTGACAAATAAGTACGCTGAGGGCTATCCAGGTCGGAGATACTATGGTGGATGCCACCACGTGGATGTGATCGAGACATTAGCGATTGACCGAGCCAAATCCCTCTTTGGCGCCGAGGCTGCAAACGTCCAACCCCACAGTGGATCCCAGGCCAACATGGCGGTTTACCTAAGCTGCCTGAAGCCGGGTGACACCGTTTTGGGACTTGATTTGGCACAAGGCGGCCACCTGACGCACGGTATGCGTTTGAACATTAGTGGACAGCTCTACAATTTTCACTCCTACGGAGTTGATCCTGAGAATCATCGTTTAGATTTCGATCAGATTGTATCTTTGGCGAGGGAACATCGCCCAAAATTGATTGTCGCTGGTGCTAGCGCATACCCTCGAGAAATCCCTCATGAACGATTTGCCGAAATTGCCAATGAAGTTGGCGCGTTACTGCTAGTGGACATGGCCCATTACGCCGGATTGGTAGCTGCCGGTGTTCACAACAGTCCGGTTCCTTTCGCTGATTTCGTGACCACCACCACCCACAAAACACTCCGAGGCCCTCGAAGCGGTCTGATTCTATGTAAGGAAGAGCGAATTAAAGATATCAACCGCAGCGTATTCCCCGGAACACAGGGCGGACCGTTGATGCATGTCATCGCTGGAAAAGCTGTTTGTTTTGGTGAGGCCATGACGGCAGATTACAAAGCGTATGGTCAAGCAGTGGTGGACAACGCTAGGACGCTCGCCGAAAGCTTGATGAATCTTGGTCTCTCGCTTGTTAGCGGTGGAACCGACAACCACCTGATGCTAGTAGATGTCACTTCTTTGGGATTAGGTGGGAAGCGGGCCGAAGCCGTATTGGATGAATGCGGTATCACGGTCAACATGAACATGATTCCGTTCGATAAAAGAAAACCTATGGATCCCTCCGGTATTCGTATTGGGACTCCTGCACTGACCACTCGAGGCATGGGTGTAGAGGAAATGAAGCAGGTTGGACAGTGGATTTACCAAGCACTCAAAGGAGCCGACGACTCGGCGGTTCTCGAGGGCATTCGGAATGAAATCTCTAACCTCTGCCAACACTTTCCAGTACCAGCAGGTCGTGTTGCAGCGGTTAATCCCGTCTAACGTGAGATAACCTGTTGTGATGCGGTATGATAGAAGGGGCCCACGGATCACTTGAATTGAGCGCTCATCACTGATTGTGATTAGTACCGGTCTCGAGTACGTTCTGATTTTGCTGGATTCTTTTCCCTGTAGCACAAGCCGACTTCATGCACCGAATTCTGATTGCTGATGACAACGATGCGAATCGTGAGTTGTTGGAAGCCTATTTGATCAAAATTGAGTGTGAGCTTGAAACATCCGTCGATGGACAAGACACGCTCGAGAAGATCGATTCGTTCAAGCCAGACCTTGTCCTGCTTGATGTCATGATGCCTAAACTCAGCGGATTCGAAGTTTGCCGAAAAATCAAAGACAACCCTGAGACCAAGAGAATCATGGTGTTGATGGTCACAGCTCTTAACGAACTTGGTGATATCGAGCGTGCTGTGAACTCGGGAACGGACGACTTCCTCAGCAAGCCGGTCAATCGAGTTGAATTGACCAAGCGAGTCGAAAACATGCTGAAGCTCAAAGGCACAGAAGATGAACTGGAACGGCTTCGAAAATACATCCAAGAAATGGAAGATCGCCAAAGCACTTAGTCGTACTCGATCGAGCACGAATCAGATCCAGATTTTCATAACTTGATCAATTCGTTAGTAGACTCTACTCACTTCTAGATTCCGGAGAAGTCTCTGCTGATGCTTCTCGCAAAGGATCTTGCTCATTCAACTGCAACGTGGTGTGAATGACATCGATGAGCTGATCCAATCGGAATGGCTTGAAGAGAACGCACTTTGGATGAAGTCCGTTCTGTCTCGCTTTTACGATCGAGTGTCCAGGATCGTACCCAAAAGCGGTCATCAGAACCATGGGAACGCGGTGAATGATTTTCCCCAAACGTAACATCAATTGGTAACCGCTATAATCTGGTAAGCGAATATCGCTAATGATGACGTCGTAGCTCTCAAATCCTCCACTACCACGTACCATCAAGACCGCTTCATCGCCCTGATGCGCTGTCTCAACGATGCATCCGTACTTCTGTAATAAGTGATGGGCATCTTCACGTACCTGATTATCCGCATCGACCACCAATATTTTTTTGCCGCGTAAAACAGCGTGCTGCACTGTCTCGGCTGCTTCAGGCACCGCCTCCATCGGCGTCATTTTTTGTCCGATTTGCTGAATCGTCTGCTTAATATCTCGAGCATTTTGCAAAATGCGTCTCAGACGATCCATCACTTCTGAACTATGCCCGATGTACCCCTCCATCACGTTGACGGCGTCGTTCAAGATTTCATCGACTGGTAAGGCAACCGCGCTGTGAATGGCATCACAACTTTGCTGCGCAGTGTTTGCTTTCTGTGCGACAAGAAGCTCCAGAGTATTCAAGGCGAACGCTACATCGCGAGCGAAAATCTCTAGAAACTGAAGGTCACTATCTGAAAACGCTGAGGTATCTGGACTCTCAACGTTTAACGTACCTAAAACCTGGTCATGTAAAATCAGCGGCGCCGTGATCGAACTGCAGGTGTTGGTCGCGCCTGGCAAAAACAATGGATCATTCTCAACATCCTGGCAGACGTAACTCCGCCCGCTTGCAGCAACATATCCGGTGACTCCATTGCCTTGTGGATGAGCATAAAGCTGACGATCCGCTGCATCTTGATCAATCCCAACGCTCAATAACGGAACCAAGTTACCCGTTGCGTGTTCGAGCAAACGAATCTCAATCACCTGAAAATTCAAAAGGTCGCTGAGATAGTGACGAATGTTTTCTTTGAGCAGCTCAATCCGCTCATCTACCTCCATCATGAAGATCTCATTCGGCCTTAAATCAGCCAAATCTCGACCCGCCTGATGGATCGCCTCTAACTTTTGTTGCTGGAGAATTTCTTTGGTGATGTCGTTAACCGTCACAATGAGTTGCTGTGACTGACGTGGATGCTCGATAGTCGACGCATTCACCTGGAAATACCGATTATCGGTGGCTTGTAGGGTGCTGTTACTTTCTTCACCCGTCGCCATCGTCGTATGAAACGGGCAAAAGTCGGGTCCCATAATCTCTGGATTACCTAGCAACTCATAGAAATCCATCCCGACGGCCGAATTCTCTGTCGTCTCAGCCCACTCAAGTAGTCGCCTGTTGGCCCACAAAACACGATTATCGAAATCGATTAAAGCAACACCCTCGGGCATGTCACGAAGCATTGCACCGCTTTGTGCTAGCCCACGCAGCTCGCTGACCCTCGGAAATTGATCCCGAGTGATCCAAACCCCTTCTACATCGGGTTCACTAAGCTCATCTAGAACGGGTACCGATCCATCGAGCAAAATCATTTGCTCCGGTTCATACGAGGTCGGAATCGCATTTGGATCGCCGACACAAATGTACTTACGCTGCTCCTTCTTGGAGCTCGATGCCTGAGGCGATCGATTCATCGATCTTTTTCTCCCACACTACACCCGCCAATGTGCAGCTTGTCACTAGGCCCGCTAAAAACCCGCGACGCCCACCTCAGAGTTGAAGGCTGCTCAATACGTCAGAATAATCTCATTGGAACATCTCTCCATCGAATCATAGGTAACGAAACACGGTTTGTCATAGATCGATACGACTTCTCACACCACTTTCTGATTCATTACTTGCGATGCATAAGACACGCCGCAGTGTGATTAACAGTGGGTCGATGCAGCGAAACCAATCGCTAGGGAAAAACGATTACCCTGAAAATCCATCAAAGGGACAAATCGCACCCCAGAAGCTCCTCGACAATCGATGGGGTTCGTGTTGTCCAACGGTGGCTATGTAAGGACTAGAAACCTATCACCTGCTGTGGGGACTACGAAATGCAGCGTGGACCCGCCTTGCGGCCAATTGTGTTCGAGCGATTGAACACAGAGGGGCTTCATTGATGCCGCCGCGTGGGCGATACATCAACGAGGGGATGAGAATGAAGATTTCAAGCCGCTATAATCCACCCACCGGCGACCGATCAATTTTTTAAAGAGGCTGTTTTGTGCAGTACGTTGAAGTAAAAATCCATCAAGGAATTGCGACGATTATCATGTCGCGATCAGAGATCTGTAACGCGTTGCATCCTCAAATGCTTGAGGAGTTAGAAACCGCATTCTCCGATGTGCATCAGGAAAAAAAAGTGCAGGCGGTGATTCTTACTGGCAGCGGGCAGCACTTCTGTTCTGGCATGGATCTCAATACGCTTCAAGCGATCAGCGGATTAGAAATGACCGAATCGCTACCGCAGTGGTTCCGAATCTGGGAGCGTCTTAGTGAACTTTACGAAGCAATGCTCAGATTCCCCAAGCCAATCGTCGCTGCGGTTGACGGCGGTGCGATCGGTGCTGGACTTGGGCTCGCCCTCGCATCGGATCTGATCGTTTGCTCCAAGACCGCTTTCTTATCCGCTCCGGCGATTCAGCGGGGTCTTGTTGCTGGCGCAACTGCCGCGTTACTTGACTTTCGCTTTGGATCAAGAATCTCTGCTCAGCTTCTTTTGACTGGCGGACAATTAACCGCCGAAGAAGCACACCAACTCCGTCTCATCCCAGCGCCGGTTTCCTCCGACCAAATTTGGGTGACGGCACTGGAAATCGCAAGCCAGTGCTGTAACGCTCCTCGCGAGGCGCAACAAGCCACTAAACGAATTCTCAATGAAGGTATCGGAGAACAACTACTAACGCTGCTTGCTGCTGGAGCCGCGCAAAGTGCCACTGCTTGCACGACCGACGCTGCGGCTGAGGGAATCGCTGCTTTCCTTGAAAAGCGTGAAGCAAAATGGCCAAGCTAAAAATCAGGTTGAGACAACTATCTGATATCAATCACTCTCACAACCCAATCTTTGATTCGACAACGATTCCCATGAGCCCAATCATCAAACCTTACGGTAAGAGCCAACGGCGAGACAAAAGAAGATTGGCAATTGGCAGAATCACATTTTTGATTTTGATTGCGTTTAACACATTATGCGAAGCGCAGAAACTCGACGAAAACGATCGATCTTCTTCAATCCAACTTAGCCTTGAAACGCTTTTCCACCCACTCAAAAAAACCAAGTTCGTTGACGAAAATCCGATCACCCACTGGCTCGATGACCAGCCATCACGATTGCTCATTCAGCGAAAAAGTGAATGGCAAGAGGTTGAACTGACCACGGGAGTTGAGACGCCATTCGATCTACCTAACAATCTTGTGCAGCAATTGATCTCACTCGAGGGCGTGACAGAATCGCTTGCAAAGTCTGCCGTAACGCCTGCAATTACCAAGCTCAAAAAAAGGGGGGACACGCTTGTGGTTCCTATCCTTCAAGGACTTGCTGTGATTTCCGAAAATACGCAAGCGAGATGGATCACCAAGGATGCAACTCAGTGGCAAGATGTCAGTATTGATTCAAGCGGTGCAACGCTTGCTTACACCAAAGAGCACGATCTTTATGTGATGGATCTGCGATCAGGAAAACACCTGCGACTCACACAAGACGGATCGGAAACGACTCTGAATGGTCGGCTCGACTGGACGTATCAGGAAGAAATTTTCGGTCGCGGTAATTTCAAAGGCTACTGGTTGCATCCAAACGGCCAATGGTTGGCAATGCTGAAAATAAACACTGAACTTGTGCCGGAATATTCACTCGGTTCAACGACAAGCGATCGAGGCGTAGGACAGGTGTCGCGTTATCCCAAAGCTGGTGACCCAATCCCCCACGCGTCACTTCTCATTTGGGATCTGCGAAAACTATCGACTGGGCGAGTCCCTCGGCCCTCGGTACTATCTCGATCACATCCGGAGCAAGAACTTCTCGTTACCGGGGTTTGGTGGCATGAACATGATGACTGTCTGATTCACGCTGTCTCGGATCGTTGCCAGACATGGCGAGAAATTCACTGCACCAATCCGCATCTTTCGCGCCGAGATACTAGCTACCATCGAATTGCGTATCGAGAGGAGAGCGAAGCATGGATCGAGCCCCCTACTAAACCGCATTTCCTCCGAAATGGGGAAATGATGTGGATGAGTGAGGTGCCATCGGGTTACTCGCAAATTTACAAGATTCCGCTGTCCGACCAACGGCCCCAGAACGACAAAGAGCTTCCCCAGCGGCTCACCCCTGAAAATGTCAACGTGAGGAGTTTTTGGATCAATCCTGATGAGACTCAATTGTTGTTCACGGCAGATCATCAAACGGGAACAGTGGAACAATACGTTTATCAAATGGATCTAAGCTCCACCGCTAACCTGCAGCAAATGACCCCAAATCGTGGATGGTCCGATCCATCGATCAGTCCTGATTGGAAATGGCTATTGCTTGACCATAGTGATGCAATCACTCCGAGCAAACTAACGTTATCTTCTCTGAGCATCGATTCTTTTGAACCGATTCAACTCAATCAATTAAAGATCAAACAAACCCTTCATCCGGTTGAATTTTTATCGATCCCCACTCCAGACCAATTGCAGTTACCTGCTGCCATCATTCGACCCGAGTCAGGTCCCACAGAAAAAGTTCCCGTGATTGTCGAAGTCTACGGAGGCCCTGGCTCGGCAACGGTCACGAATCGCTGGAGAGGTTCGCGAACACTGTACAGGGAGTTACTGGCACGGCAGGGGATTGCAACCGTTCTTGTCGATAACCGTTCCAGTGCAGGACGAGGCATGAAAGATGCTTGGCAAATAAAAGGAAGGGTAGGGGAGATTGAGATTCAAGATCTCCGTGTCGCCGTCCAATGGCTCAAGGAGCAAGATTGGGTTGATCCTGAACGTCTGCTGATCAAAGGTTGGTCCTTTGGAGGTTTTATGACCATCAGCGCGCTGACCAACACCAAAGACTTTAAAGCTGGGATTGCAGGAGGTTCAGTCACCGACTGGAGCGAATACGACGCGTTCTACACGGAGCGTTACATGGGACTGCCGCAGGAAAACCCCAAAGGCTACCTAGAAACCTCGCCCCTCCAAAACGCAAATAAGCTACACGGCTCACTCCTCATGATTCACGGAGAGGCGGATGACAACGTTCATCCTGCCGGGACCATGAGGATGGCGAGAGCTTTGCAAAAGGCGGGGCTGCCGTTTGACCTGATGATCTACCCCGATGAAGCTCACGCGATTAGGCAGACCGATAATGTGTGGCACCTCACAAAGCTGACCGACCAATTCATCAAAGACCAGCTACAGCCAACGAATCCATAAGCATCCAGGTTTTGCTCCTCGCTTCAGCAGCGACGCCACCCCCCCCTGAGAGTTTAATCCGGTCGGTTGGGTTCTAGGTGGACTCGTGCAGAAAAAGGAACCGATCTGAGCCAAAAATTCCCCGAGGAAGGCCTTAGCGCGGAAGCAACTCGACGGTACACTACGCGGCTCAAAATTTGCTAAGTCCTCTAAGAGACCTGAATTATGTACGCCATCATCGTCGACGGCGGTCGCCAATATCGTGTAGAGCCCGGAATGGAAGTCGATGTGGATTTCCGTGATCTTGCTGCCGGTGAAGAACTTACTTTCGAAAAAGTTCTCGCTGTAAGCGGTGACGACGGAATGAAGCTTGGTTCACCTACCCTCGACGGGGCAAGCGTGACCGCATCCGTTATCGGTACCGAGCAAGACAAGAAAATCTACGTCCAGAAATTCCGTCGCCGTAAAAATAGCAAGCGTCGCACGGGCCATCGGCAGTCGCACACTCGCGTGCGAATTGAGAAAATCGCTGTTTGATTTTTGTTCTGCTCGATACATGATCAATCACCCAAGAACTTCCCGTACGTTGGACGGGAAGTTTTTTGATGCGCTTCACGCAAGAATCGTGAGTCGCCAAAAGCCATTCACACCGAGAAGAAATGTTTCAGCAGTGAGCTGACATCTTTTACCAGAAAAACACTGCTTTTACCTGCCAGAGAGATCCCCAGGAGCGATTAGCCCTCTTCCTAGATGCAACACTTGTGTGTCCGGCAAACTGATCTTTTTGATCGTTGATGGCGATCAGCAGCATCCTATGGTTCGGTATCTCTACCATCTTTGTCGTTGAATCCCACTTGAACTCGATGCTTCGCTACACTTAAAGCAATGGACAGTTACAAACAATCGGGCGACCTACAGCACGCTTGCCTGCCAGCCTTGCAACCCGTTTGAACGAGAGAGGACATGCTTTCGGCTC
>JADHOA010000182.1 GCA_016779185.1 Rubripirellula sp. | reverse complement strand
CTTTAGTAACTTCATGAGTAAAGGTGTTTTTATCTATGAGGGTGGCACCGAAGATCTCGTCGCACGAATGAAAAAAGAGCTCGTCTCCAACGGTGTTGATATCCGAATCAATTGCCCAGTGGATGAAATCGAAGTGGCAAACGGAAAAGTCTCGGCGGTGAAAACGCATGGTCGACGAATTGCGTGTCGTGCAGTTGTCAGTAACGCCAACTTAAGAACCACGCTACTGAAGATGATCGGCCCAGAGAAATTGGACAAAGCTTATGTGGATCGCGCGAGCGAAGTTCGGCTGAACAATAGCAGCACACAAGTCTACATGGCATTGAAAGAGGGAGAAGAAATTGACGAATCAACGGGTGATCTCTTCTTCACTAGTACTGCCAAAGATTTTCGTACCGACCTGCTTTTGAGCCGTGATATCACAAGCCGAACGTTCAGCTTTTACTATCCCAAAACTCGTCCTCAGAAAGAGAAGAAAAGATTTGCGGTGGTTAGTAGTACCAATGCAAATTGGTCAGATTGGGCAGATTTGAACGAGCAAGAGTATGCTGCCAGCAAACAAGATTTGATCGAAACCACGTTGGATGCACTGAGTCGATACTTACCCGATATTCGATCCAAAATTGATCGGGTCGACGCTGCCACTCCGAGAACCTTTCATCACTACACCCAGCATGAGATGGGGGCAAGCTTTGGCACCAAATTCGAAGGATTGTCCGTCAGTCGCGATCTTCCTCAGCAAGTTGGCGGGATGTATCACGCAGGCAGCGTCGGCATCATCATGAGTGGATGGCTGGGGGCAATCAATTATGGGGTGATCGTTAGTAACGAAGTGGATCAGCAACTGACGCGTGAAAGCTCTCATCAGTAGCACGGAACAACAGCAAGGAATTGAGGCGACTAATCCATGGCAATTTGTCGATATCAACATTCAGACGGAAACATTGAGCACGCTCTTTATCGAGATGGACAAGTCTGTCCGCTGCGTCAACTCGGTGTCGAGTTATCCAGCGATGCAGATGTGACTCAACTGGGCAACGCTTGGTTTCGTGATTTACCTATTCCGCAAGAAGATCAATGGGTTCGTTCACCCGCTCGTCTATTGCCACCCGTTGCGAACCCACAAAAAATTATCTGCATCGGTTTGAACTATCGTGATCACGCGATCGAAACCGGTTCAGAGATTCCGACTGAACCCGTTGTCTTTAACAAGTTTCTGTCGACGCTCTCTGGCGCAGGCGATGCGATCGTGCTGCCCAAGGTTTCGAAGGAAGTTGATTATGAAGCCGAACTGGTGGTGGTGATCGGACGAACCGCAAAACATGTTGCGGCGAAAGACGCGATGGATTACATCCTCGGATACACTTGTGGTCATGATGTGTCTGCAAGAGACTGGCAAAAGGGGAGGCCTGGCGGCCAGTGGTTGCTTGGGAAGACGTTTGATACTTTCGCACCGATTGGGCCCTGTCTTGTCACGACCGATGAACTGCCCGATCCGTCCAACGTTCGAGTGCGCATGCATCTCAACGACGCAACCGTTCAAGATAGTACAACGGCACAGCTAATCTTTGACATTCCAACGCTGATCGAGCATCTCACTCAAATAGTCACGCTTCATCCGGGAGACCTAATCTTCACCGGCACACCCCCCGGAGTCGGTGCAGCCATGCAGCCACCTAGGTTCTTGCAACCGGGCGATCGTTGCACGGTCGAAATTGAGGGGATCGGAAGTTTGACGAATCCGTGTGAGGCGGAGTAGTTTCTATGCTTTTTGAGGATGAGTTTTCATTCGTCAGAAGCATCACTCTGCAAACAGCAGTCGGCGAGTTGGTGTTTTGCCAATGAGTTTTGCTATTTTCAATGTCCAAGTCGAACCATACTCGCAAATGATGAACAAACATCCAAGGCCCGTGCTGAAGTTTGAAAGACTTGCCGACGCGCTCGCTACTGCAGAGGATCTTGCTCAACTTCAATACGCTGGTAAGCAATTGATCACCACTGGGCGATTTTCTTTGCCGCAGATCGTTGAACACTTGGCCCGTTCTATCGATATTGGTTTAGGCAAATCTGCTGTGACGAAAGCACCCTGGTTACTGAGGTTTATCGCCAAGCGAATGAAGAATCGGGTGCTGAAAAATGGGATGAAACCAGGATTCAGATTGCCCGCAAAAACGCAGGATATTTTTTGGCCCAACGAAGAAGTCGATCTGTCGTTGGCAATGCAGCACTATGCTGAGTCGATCTCGGAATTGATGTCCAACACGACGTTATTGGAGCATCCCTATTTTGGAGAAATGACTCGAAGTGAAACCGAGTTGCTTCACTGCCGGCACGCAGAACTTCACCTAAGTTTTGTCATTGCCGATTGAACATCGATGATTGCTTTGCAGCAGTATCATTCAAACTTTTGAGAAGAAGCACGCTAAATGCTTTGCCAGACGTGATACGTGACACGCAGTTGCTATGCGGTTTTCACCAATGACTCATTTATTGTGTTGAACAAAAAAACCTCGCTCAAAGCTGAACGAGGTTCGCGTGATTTGCAAAGCAGATGCGTAACTTTGAGTGTTACTGATTCAATTGTTCTTGAATCGTCTCTTTGCCTGCCTTCGTTCCAAGCGCACCCCAAAGTCCATAGGGGCTAGGCTTGCCAGGTGCACGAGGACCAGTTTGGCCAAGACGAACTCCACCAGCAGTGGAGTCACCCGCTTCGATCGAATCGGTCATGAACACGACTGCACCATCCGCCATCAGAACATGAGCACCACCTTGGTGATTGCTGCTCATTGGCATCGTTCCAGGTCCATCCACCCACTGACCAACACACACTTCGCGATTGGGAGGGAAGATCGTGTAGCACTGGGTCGTGTGTGCACGGAAGTTAGCCCAGCAGCCACCGCGAGAATCAAACGTATCTGACTGAAGACGAGCGGGTGCGTTGCAGCCTGCATCACCCGCGGCACACCAAGTGGTGGGCTTTTCTGGGTTGATCTCGTTGTCGACGTTCTTGCACAAAGAAGGATTGTCGTTGACCGATTGACTGCCTCTTTCTTTCCATGACGCTGCAGCTCGGATGTCTCGAGTCCCCAAATCGGTGACAATTTCACCCATTGCAATGGTGTTTGCGAGACCATCGAGGATGTCACGGAACTTGGTGCCACGACGCGTTTCAAAAACACCTCGGCTCACCGAACGATGTGCGCGTGCATTCCATTCCGGCGCCGGGTTTAGGTTACTAGTTTTGTAAGAATTATCCCAAGGGCTAGCCGAGTCGCCTTTGCAGACCGCGTAGTTGGTTCGTCCCAATGCCGGAAGACCGACGCCAGGGTCGCTTGGGCAGCGTAGCGTTGGAATCTCGGTCGCCCATGGAACATAGCCTGGGTTACGAGAAAAGTTTCTTGGGTTTGGTCCCATCGCGGGCCAGCGAGCTGGATTGGTCAGCCGGGTGTTTCCCGGAGGTGCCGCACCAGTGACGGTATCGGTTGAAGGGTTGGAAATTTTTTCCCAAAGTGCCTGTTGCTCAATGAACGGAGTCAAGCCAACCAAAGCGCTCAGGCACTCGTGGCTTGCATCATTCCCTTGTTGCCACCAGTTAGGCTGGTTCAAACCGATGCCGGTACCGGCACCGTGAATCGGTAGTTGCTTGTAAGCAGCATGATAGTTGTGCAGCGCCAAGCCAATTTGCTTGAAATTGTTACTGCAGCTCATGCGGCGTGCTGCTTCGCGGGCAGCTTGGACGGCGGGAAGCAAAAGCCCCACCAAAATGCCAATAATGGCGATTACCACCAACAATTCCACAAGGGTGAAACCACTGGAGGCTTCTCTACGATGTCTCATCAATGAACTCCGACAAAAATAAAGAAAAGAACTGTCTAAGCTAGTCGAAAATACCAGAAAGATTTACGGAAATCACGCATCGTGTTTGGCGTTTTGGTTCAAAAGTTGCAAAAATTTGTGACTTGGGGTGGTGTATTCCAGAATACATCAAATGAGGAAGGACTTAATGGTGTCTTTTCTTCCTTTGTGTGGGTTTCCTTAGCGTTTGATCTTTTGATCTATCGTTGGAGGATCCCTCAAGATATCTGGATTATCTGTGTTACCCCGCCATCGGTTCGGGGATTCACAGAGCAGGTCATCGAGACAGTTAGGGCATTACGTGAAGGGTTGCAGCAACCGGCGCCGCCTGGGGTTGAGTGAGCGTTTGAGTGGCTATAAGACGCCAGTCAAATCGTGAAACCGTCATCGCAGAATGAGCCGGGGGCCGAATAAGCCGGGGGCCGAATGACTCGGAGGCAGAATGAGCCGGGCACAGACAGACTCCGGCTTGTGGCAAAATATCAAGGGCTTTGGGGTCCGCCAGTGAAGATTTTCCTATCCAGGAAGCCGAGTTATTCCCTGTGGATAATGGCTGGAAGAGCTGCTACGGATCAACGTTTACATAAAAAAACTCCTAGATCTTTTGGTGGGAAATCAGGAGTTTTTTCTGATGGTCTCGACGGCTCTTGGATCCGACGTCTTTTCTGCTTTCGAACAGAAAACGTGTCTCAAAGAGGCCGTTTCAGTAAGTATTCACTTACTCTTGGGAGTTCATGGAAGCTTCCATTTGGGCGTTGTACTCGTCGTCACTCATGCCGTCCATTGCTTGGCCGTCATCTTCTGGGGGAGCTTCAACAACGGCGGTTTCTGTGTTTCCACCTCCGCAGCCGGTGAAACTAATGCATGTCAACGCTGCGAATACTGAGAAAGCGATTACAAGCTTCTTCACTGTGATGCCTCGTAATAAATTTAGTGGGGTTTACGTGATGACCGCACACAATGCGGAAAGCTGCTTTGCAGCGATCAATCCACTGTCACTTCATGACAACGCGTGCACGCTCAAGGACGATTATATCAAAGCAGTGCTAATGTGCATATCGTCCCCGCGGACGACCGGAATCATCATTTCGCGGATGGTGAAATCAAAGCGTAGTGAGTGCATGCGGGCTTGGCGTCGTTTTACGGCGCATTCGCGATTGATGGCCAAGCAGGTGGAATTGTGATTTCCATGGGCTCACCGGTTTGATTCTCGATGATCATCAATCGCCGATTGGGCGTTAGATTTTCCCATTGGTACTTCACACCCGAAGGCCAAGTAACGCTGACGGAATCAATTTGATCGGCCGATCCGATACCGATATCGATTAATTTCTGATCACTCGATAGATAGCCATCTCCCGCGGTTACCCACTCCGTCCAGCTTTGTTCACCCGCTTGAACTCGGACTCTGGTGCCCACGGCATCTCGTTCGGTTTGGGTGCCAATTAATTCGAATTGAATCCAATTTGCTGGCGATTCCGTTTGGTTTTCGAGCAGTGCAACGGGGTGATCGAGGTGACTGACAAGAAAATCAATGCGATGGTCACGGTTAAAATCAATTTTAGAAATGGCACGTCCAATATGCTGATTTTGCCAGTATTGAGAGGGCGACTCGGTACGGCTCCATTCAAAACGCCCTCCGTCATTCATGATCACCTGGCCGGGCATCTGCAGCGGTTCACCTCGATCGGTTAGGTCAAAAATATGGCCGTTGGTTGCAATCAGATCTAGCCAGCCATTGCGATCAATGTCCATCGCCTTGATTCCAAATCCGACATACAGAGATGACCAGTCGGCGTGTCGAAATTGAACGGCAAGATCGGTGAATAAGTTTTGGCTCAATTGCAGAAAGTGATGATTGGACTGCTGTGAGAAATTACTGAGGTGAAGATCTTGTCTGCCGTTTCGATCAAAATCGCCCGAGGCGATACCCATACATGCGCTAAACCCACCATCGAAGCCGGCTGAAAGTCCCGACAGTTCAGCGAGATTATCCACCGACCTATCTCGCTTGATTTTGAGTAAGTGGTTCGCTCGGCCATCGTTGGCAACAAAGACCTCGTTGATGCCATCCTGATCAAAGTCACTGATCAATACACCTAGACCCGTTCCGGGCTCAATTCGATCCGAGCTAATCGTTCTTGCCACCCATGTTCCATCCCCTCGATTTTCCAGCCATCGGTCGGGTGATGCGTAAAATGACAGTGGGCTTGGCACAATGTATTTGTCGTCAGCCCCTTTTCCCGGTTCGCGAAATCCTCCCTCCATTTCAACGTATGCAACCTCAAAGAGGTCCGGTAAGCCATCTTGAGTCAGATCGGCGATCGCGACTGATGAAGTGAACAAGTCGGTTTCGAGCCCCAGTGTCTCGCTGTCGTCTCGAAATGTGCCATCACCGTTATTGACGAGCAAACGACTCTTTCCAAGATTACCGATCCAAAGGTCGGGGAATCCATCCTGGTTAACGTCTCCGGCGGCGATGCCGGATGAATAGTTGTGGTCAGATGAGTTTGATAAATCCGTTACGGTATCGAATGATCCGGCAAGATTGCGAAACAGTTGGTTGGATCTGGTTCCTGATTGATGAGGCGGTTCGCCGGATCCCTGAGCGAGGTAAACATCGGGCCAGCCATCAAGCTCGTAATCGATTACCGCAACTCCCCCGCCCATGACTTCGTGCAAAGGAATCGAACTGAAGTCGTTTTCGAGGTCTTTGTACCACTGAAAGTTCAGCCCAACTTTGTCAGCGACATCCGTCAGTTCCCAAGTCGCTTGTGGGTGATCGTTCTTAATTGAGTTTTCCCTTGGGTTGACTTTTGAAGCTAGGTGCGGATTCGACTGGAGAGACGCAGGGTTGTTTTGAACGGTGAGGAATACCCGAGTATCCGATTTGAGATTGGAGATCAATTCCGGCGCAATTTCGAATGTTGCTCGGGATAGATCCAATTGTGACATTTCAAAAGCCATGGTTAATGCTGCTTGGTTCTGACTCATTTGCGTTATTTGTTGACGCAGGGCAGCGGCAACCGGAGTAGCCGCTGCAGAATCTTTTGCTAACAGTTTCCAGTTCAACGCTTCAAACGGTCTGCCAAGTTCAAGAAGTCGTTCAGAAATGGTTTGTGTTTCACCAAGTTGTTCAGCGGAGAGTCTTGGAATCTCGTTTTTTAGTTGGACAATAATTACTGCACGGTGTCTCGCTTGTTTTGCATCCTCGGTGCGTCCCATTGCATCAAGGGCTTTTGCCAGACGATGCGCGGATCGTTCATCGGTGGGGTCACGAAGCAACGCTTCCATCAAGCAACGCGTTGCCGCTTCATCTTGATGCTGGTCAAGAAAAAACGTGCCAAGGGCCGCCCAAAAATCGCCGTGTATTTGAGTCTCCGCGTTGCATGATACGATCCAATCGGAAAACGCACCGTAATTTTGAGCTTCACTCAGCAGTCGCCCCAGAAAAGCTGTCTCTGCCTGGGTGGTGGTTGCAGCGAGTTGATGATTGCGTAATTCCTCGATCGCTTCGGTCAGATTGCCGTTGCTGTATCGCCAACGCGAGATGCCCAGACCTTGGTGGAAAACCGTATCGGGTTTCGAGCCTTCCGGAAGCGAAATTGGAAAGCTAAGACTTCTTTGCAGAAGCGAGATCAAATGTTCGGGGGTTGCTTTGCCTATCGTGCAAAGAAAGTCAGCGTGCCGACATGCTTCTTCGCGAAGTCCGTGACGATTCAGTTCTCGCCATAGTGCATCTCGCAAAACCAAATTGGTAGGTCGATCGGTGACGCGATCCCTCAACTCCGGCAGTAGTTTTTGATGAGATAACTTTTGCTCGGTTGATTTGCGCTCGTCATCTTTCTGCTTTAGTGCGGTGACTAGCAGGCGAGACGCCTCGTTAATCAGATCGCTCTGTTCTGATATCGAATCAAGCAATTCGATCGCTTGGTTTGTCTTATTCGCAAGTAGGAAAGTTTTTGCTGCTGCGAAAAGAACGCGGGGATCGTCTGGGAATCGCACTAACAGGCTTGCCGCTTTTTTGATCGCTTGGTCGATGTTGTTGTGTCGTTCGTTCTCGAGTGTAGCCAGTTCACTTGCGATCTCGTTTTTTTCAGTAGCCTGTTCCGATTGAGAGAGTGTTTGTTCTTGGCCGCGAGTATGGCGGGGATTCGTTGCCGATGGATTTTCTGGTTGGCAGCCGGAAATCCAAATAATCACGAGTGAAGTCGTCAGGATTGAAAGAATCGACCTCCTCTGGTGCACTACCGAGGGTGTGGGGCGATCGGCGAGAAATCCAGGGTCAATCAATGTTGCTATGTGCGATTTAGGTAATGGGACACCAAGTTCGGCATTCAGTTTGTCGATTG
>JADHOA010000181.1 GCA_016779185.1 Rubripirellula sp. | reverse complement strand
CTCTAAAGGAGTCATCTCATCCATCGACTGAATCGCTGCCTCAGGGTTACCCGAGAGAACCATCAAGTGGCTCAGTTTGACAAGACGGCCATGACGCTCCAGTTCTGATTCATCAACCGGAGCCTTCTGTAATGATGCGATCAAAGCGGAAAGAAGCTGTGCCTGCGAAACCCCTTCCATGGTTGGCATGCTTAATTCCGAACTAGGCTGTACTATCGGCAACTCAACACTCACTTGTGCCACCGGTTCAGCTTCCGATTCTTTCATCTTTGCTTCCTGTGCCACAGCGTTATCAGGCAGTTTCGCTGCCTCGGACGCCGATTCAGCCAATGCGATTTCAGGATCTTGACTGACAACAACCGTTTGGTCTTCCCCTTCGGAGTTGATCGCAGCGTCTGTGAAAGAGAACGACACGGGATCAATTTCCGCGGATTCGGCTTCAACCTCCCCACCATTTCTCGCCAATCTGTCGGGGCGTACGGATTGAGCGTCGTCGGTCGATTCAGGCAGACTGATTTCCTCTGATAACGCCTTCTCGATCTCGCCAGCCAAGGGATTTGGCTGACTAGTTGCTCCCGCCTTTTCAGCAAAGAGCTGCACAAACTGCTGTACCGCTTCTGCTCTTTTTTGGGGCGGGAATGCATTCAGTGCAGCAAGAAGCTCCTCTGCTGACATTTCATCCGTCAAATTTAACGCCAGATCTTCCTCCGCTTCATCGCTTTTCCTATTGGAAACGACAAGGGCATCACTGCCACTGGAAACCTCTCCGGGTCCCCCTTTTGCTTGAGCTACTTCTTGCGAGTCTGAATCTACCGCTGGATCGATCGTTTCGCTATGAACCAAAGCAATCTCATTTTGATTCATGCTCTCAGAAGGATCATCCAACTCAGCCGATTCTGATAAAGCTTGGTTGCCAAGAATTGAATCCGACAAGGCAGCCACCTCAACTTCCGGCTGACTACCCGCATCGACCAATGGTTGGACTTGTTCGCCAAACTCATCGGTATCAACACTCTCACCCCTAGATTTTTGCTCGGCGCTAATCGATTTAGAGGTAGCTAGGCGTTGCTCTGGCGACTCAATATTAATCTCGGCAGCATCGCTACTCTTTGTGATTTGGACGGTTTTCCCGAAAGGCATCGAACCGCGACACCCCATTAGCAGAACCAGACCCGTCATAAAAAAACAATGAACTGCTCTGACACCCAAAAGACTCATGCCTTCCTCGCGATGTAACATCCAAATAACCGATCACCAGTTTTGATATAACAAATAACATGGTCGACGGTACGAAAATCTCGACACACCGCACAACGGGAATTTCAAATCGAAACCAAATAGCCTGAGTCACCGTACTGCGATGAAAAGCAAGTTATTCCTCGATCAGAGATGCGATTGACGCTGCGCGATCATGGAATTGCCAAAGAAGCCGCACCAAACACCTAGCTAGCAACCACCACGGCGTTCTCGTCGTCGATTTGCGCAAGACTGAAAGAGGCGGAATTGTCGATACAAAAAAACCTCAGCTTGGCGGTCTCTAGATTAACTGCTAGCAAAAGAAAACAATCGGAAGCAACCTACCGGAGCCCATTATTCGATTCGAAACTATTCACTGTGACTCCTTAAAAGATCAAACGATTGAGGTAAGTTGTCAGCAAAAATGAATGTATCATTTCATCGAATACCGCCGAAATCGTTGGTGAATTTTGTCCCCGCATCCGTCGAAAGATTCCAGCCGCATGACAAAACGAATGGTAATGATCGATGACAATATCCAAGACGCATCAGGTCACTACCTCGAACTATCTCACATGCTGGCGAAGGCTGCGGCAAACTCAGGCTTGCCAGTCATCCTAGCCACTCACAAAAATTTTGAACCAGATGATGAGACCCTGCAACTTTGTCAGGTTTACCCCATCTTTAAGACGACGAAAATGATTCGGTGGTCACTTGGAGCAAATGGTAAATCATCATATCCAAGAGACATCAAAGGAAACATTAGCGGGGCTCCATCGGTAGCGAAACTTTCTCAAATCATTTTCGAATCTTTTCGGCACCCCTCTCGAAAACCGAAAAACATGCTGATTGAGTGGAGCAACTCATTTAGGGAATTCTTAGACACAGCAAAAATCACCGAAGAAGATCTACTAATCCTCAATACGGCTGATGACTTCACGCTCTTGGCGATGGCTGCAGCTCTAAGCAATCACAAGAACCAATCGTTTAACTGCCACTTAATTTTTCATTTCTCAACAAATGACAAACAGACGAAATCCGGAAGAGTAAAAAATGACCCTATGCGATCTCAAATCGAAGTCGCTTTGAGATGTCTCAAAAATCATCGAGTGACGATTCATACCACCACTGAAGAATTGAAACATGAAATCAACGCGGTGATGAATCGAGACATCGCCAACGCCATCCCCTATCCAACACGGATCTGCCGAATATCAGAAGGAGTCAATAACACACCTTGCAAAGCAACTTTTGCGGGAATGCCCCGAGCAGAAAAGGGAAAGCACTCCATTCATCAATTCCTAGAAAACCTAGAGCACCACCAACTTATCGGAGATTCCAAATACCAACCCTCTCTACAGTTACCTCGAAAGCATTGGAGATCGGTGGTTCCAAAAACGATGCACCATTACTGTGCAGACAACAAGATCGAAGTGATCACTTCTCACCTCTCCACCGAGGCCTATCAAAAGTGGCTGGATCAAACGGGAATTGGAATTTTCCTCTATGACCCGATTCGTTATCAATCTCGATGCAGTGGAGTGCTTCTTGAAATGCTCTGCCGCGGCATACCCGTCATCGTTCCCGCCAGTTGCTGGCTATCGAGTCAAGTAGAGTCTGCAGGAGGCAATGGAACCGTTGGATACATTTACCAGAACACAAATGAAATCCCTATGCTGCTGAAGCGGTTCTTATCCGAGAGGAATCAAATCAATAAAAACTCACGCATTTTTTCCGAGAAAGTAATGAAGATGCATGTGAGCGATCGAACTCTCGAGAAGATGAATCTCTGATATTAAATTTAATGACAAACGAATACTAATTCTGCAATTGCTACCCACAAGGCTTTATAAGCGGCAGTAGAAACATGATCCGCAAGCGGTTCCAAATGAAGCCGTCAGCAAAGAGAGAGCAAAAAAAACGAATCGCTACCGAGGTAACGATTCGTCGAGAGATGATGAATCTTCTTTGTTTCTTAAAGCGATCAAGAGGGCTATCTCACCTGATCAAATATTAGCGAGTTCTTCTTCGAATTCTCGATCCATCTCATCAATATGATCTTCTTCAGAATTCGGCTCCAAAGACAAACCCAATGATTCCACTTGATCTTGAGATAGCTTGAAATAACCGAGAGAACGAATCACTTCCAGTACTTCACTACAAGTCGGAAACATGCGTCCGGAGTCGCGTTTGTAATCATCCATCGCACGCATGAACTCAATCTCATCTCCACTGTAGTCTCGCTCGCAAGTCGTAGGATCAATATGCCGGCGACGTTGCTTCTTAGGTGACTGCGATGGCTTTTGTTCGGATTGCTCGATACCTCTTCGATCTCCACGGCGACGATCGAGTGTCAAAATTTCGCTATGCTCTGCCGTTTGAGAAAGATTAGAAACTGTCATGTGGAGTGATCCTCGATGGTTTGGACAAACGACACCCCACGTCACCGATTCGCGTAGTCTCGTTTGCCTAGTAAGCTTGTCAAAAAAACGTAGCACGCGGATTGGGCAAGAAGAGCCAAACAACAAGCTTTTACTGATGAGAAAAACCCTTACGGTTAGGCAAAAGGGCCTGCTGTAGCGGTTGTAACAATTACTTTGCGATCCATCAGCCTTTTTTTCAACAATCCTCATCATCGAATCAAGATTTTGGAAAATTACCGAGCCGCAACTTTCTTACAACTGCAATCAATAACCACTGATTTCTGGCAGAAAGACCACCGAGGCATCAATAGGCGGCGGCGACCATGAGATTACTTACCGCGGCGAAACAAGCTCAGGCTTCGTCCATCGCCGATCGCAATTCGCGAATGAATTTTGAAACAGATGTTTTCGCATTCTCACGATCGCCTGCTTCGGACACGCGACGAATGATTGCTGAGCCAACAATGAGACCGTCTGCCACAGGTGCTAATTGCTTGGCAGTATCAACGCCACTGATGCCAAACCCGATACAAATCGGCAAATCGGTCTGCCCCCTCAACCAAGTCACGCTCTCCGTGAGATTCTCAGGCAAACTCTTACGTTCACCTGTAATACCGGTCACCGACACGTAGTAAAGAAAACCGGAAGATGATTCCGCAATCCTAACCTGTCTCTCTTGTGGAGTAGTTGGTGTCACCAACTGAATCAAGCTAAAGTCCTCTCCACGACACACCGCCGCCAACTCACTTGACTCTTCCACCAGCAAATCAGGAACGATAGCACCAGCGTACCCAACAGCTTTCGCGCGTTTGACGTACTCGAGCAAACCAATTCGATAGATGATGGAATAACTGACCATCGTTACCAGTGGTGTTTGAAGTTCTTGCGTGAGAGCACCACCCATCTCAAAAACACTCTGAAGCTTGAATCCCGCATCCAGTGCCCGCTGATAGGAGGCTTGAATTACTGGACCATCGGCAATCGGGTCACTGTACGGAACACCTATTTCGCACAAGTTCGCACCTGATTCTGTCGCCACCCGCACCAAATCCGCAGTGGTCTCAATATCCGGATCACCCGCCGTAAAAAAAGGCATCAAAGCCTTTTGATCGTTGGAGCGGAGCGTGGAAAAGAGATGATCAACTGATGACATTTTGCTTCACAATCATTTTGTAGTTCATAAAAAAGATAGCCAACCATTCTTTGGTTTGGCAACAAAAACCGCAAGCAAGTGGATTGCGAATCCTATCGCCCAAGATAGTGATTCATATTGACTTTGTACTGTTCTACGCCGGGCTGACCATAAGGGTTAATCCCCAGCAATCTCCCCTCAAGAACGGTAGCGATCATCATCATTTGAAATAACTGACCCATTACAAATGTATCCAACTGCGGGACAATTAAGTCAGTAGTAGGTCTTCCATCTGCATGCAATGCATCATTGGTTCCCCGTATCGCTGCGGTCATGATATCCGGTAGCGATCGGTCCGCTATGTCATTAAGACCATCTTGATTGCGGTCGCTAAGCCCCACTGCGATGGAATCGTGTCGATAGTTCTCCACGATCAAATTATTAAAGACCTTATCGTTGCTGCCCTGTTGGTGTTGTTGATGCCGACTGTGGAGATCTCGCGTATTTACTGTGGTTAACGGAGTCACTCCGACACCCGCCTTCCCGTTAGATTCAGCAAGCAATTGATCGTGCCACAAGCCAAATGACTCAAGTGCTTTGGTCCAGACACTCATCACACGAATCGACTTACCCTTTTGTTTTGAAAGTAAATGATTCACTGCTACATATTGCATCACAATATTATTTTCAAACGAAGCAGTTCTAAAGTGCTCAGCCATTGCAACGGCTCCCTCAAGCAGTCGAATGCAATCCAACCCCAACAAAGCAGCGGGCAACACACCAACCGATGAGAGCACGCTAAATCGGCCACCAACGCCGTCTGGCACGCTAAAGATCTGTTCGCAACCAATTGATCGAGCAAGGTCAAATAACTTTCCAGAGGATCCCGTGACTGGGATGACCAAACGCTTCAGCAGTGATTGAGCTTCGGGTCCAAGAGACTCCTCGAGGAACCTCAAAAACCGCCTAAAAGCTACCGCAGTCTCCAAGGTGCCACCACTTTTACTGATGACAACCAAAGCATGCCTCTGCTCAGCTAAAGAATCCCCGTAGCCGCCATTTGAGAGTCGCTGTAAAAGAGCGGACGCCGCATCATTGTCGACATTATTTCCCTCAAAGTACATCCGCGGTTTACTTCCCCGTGCACCGCGAGTCAATTCGTTGTGATAGGGGTCACAGCAGGCATCCATGATAGCCTTGGCTCCCATGTACGAACCACCAATACCCAAAATCGCAGCCGCATCAATTTCATCGTGAATGGAATTAGCAACCTTAAAAATCCTACCCAGCTCCGACTGCTCTCGATCTTTCTCGTATCCTTCTAGAGTTTCTTCGGGAAGCCAAAGGAACCTGGAGTCCAAAGGCTGCTTTTCTTCGGGCACATTACCGGACTCGTAAGATGCTCGATCTGTCTCAAGAATATCGGATCGCAGTAGACCGAAAGCTGAATCGAGCGAAGCGACATCATTGGGATCAATTCCGTATTCCGGATGGAAACTACCCTCGGGATTAAAGCGTAAAGAAATCATTGGTTCCCCAGAATGAAACGATCGGACCTAATCGGCTAAAGGACTGCGGGAGATAGAATAATAGATTCTGCTTAAGTCTCGAAGAGCGCTGAGCACGATTGACAGCTCGAAATGTTGCCATAACCTCTCCTCGCATCCAACCTCCAAGAAGAGAAGAAACCTGTCTGTACGGTCACTCCACCTGCGACCAATCTAAACATGAGCGTTTCACCCCAATGCTGGGTACTGCTAATTCAACATTGATGGGTTAAATTGTCTCAAACGGTGACACGAATCACGCTTAGGTTCTGTCTCAACATCACATTGTCGACCTTGATAACACAATCACCATCAGCTCCCACCCAACAGAGAGAGTAGTCCGTTGACAGACGTCCGACGCAAACCAGTAGTCCTTATTATTCGAGACGGATGGGGTGAAAACCCTAATCAGGAGTGGAATCACGCAAACGCCGTTCATCTGGCGAACACACCCGTTTCAGATTCTCTGATGTCAACGTACCCCAATGCTCTGATTCGCACTTCTGGGGAAGATGTGGGTTTACCCGCAGGGGTGATGGGAAACAGCGAAGTTGGACATCAAAATATTGGTGCAGGCCGCATCGTTGACCAAGAAGTTATGAGGATTACCCGGGCAATCCGCAATGAATCATTCTTCACCAACCCAACGCTTCTTGGAGCAATCAACCATGTAAAGTCTACCGGTGGAACCCTTCATCTACTCGGACTCATGTCTGATGGACGAGTTCACAGTGACCTAGAGCATGGATTTGCAATTATTGATCTCGTAAAACGCAATCAGCTTTCAAGCGATCAATTCGCGATACACGTGATCACCGACGGGAGAGACACCTCTCCAACCAAAGGACTTGAATTCATTCGTAAACTCGAAGAAAAACTATCCACTGAAAATGTAGGTAGGATCGCAAGCGTGATTGGTCGATTCTATGCAATGGACCGAGACCTTCGGTGGGATCGAGTGCAACAAGCCTATACAATGATGACTGAGGGATCAGCTCAAACCACCAACTCTGCAGAGAAGGCAATACAAGACTATTACGATGCACCATCTGAACCTAGCCGTAGTGGCGATGAGTTCATCACTGCAACCTCCATCACCAACTCAAATGGCCAAGTAACGACCGTTAGCGATGGTGATGCAATTATCTTTATGAATTACCGCGGTGATCGCACTCGAGAAATCACAAAAGCCTTCGTCTTCGACGATCAAACTTGGGCATCGATCGATGGCGGAGGCTTCGAACGGGGTGATAAAATCCAAAATCTTTATTTCGCCACGATGACTGGCTACGAGTCGGGACTGCCAGTACAGGTCATCTTCGAAAAACCAGAAAAGATGCCAAATATTTTAGGTGAATACGTCAGTTCACTCGGCCTTCAACAGTTCCGATGTGCGGAAACTGAAAAGTACCCACACGTCACTTTCTTTTTCAATGACTACCGCGATGACCCATTTCCCGAAGAAGATCGCGGTATGGCACAGTCGCCAAAAGAAGTCTCCACCTACGACCAGAAACCAGAAATGTCGGCTACGGAAGTTGCTGAAAAAGTTCTAGGGATCATTAATACGAAGGCGGCTGAACTAATTATCGTCAATTTTGCAAATGGCGATATGGTTGGACATACCGGCGTTCTACAAGCTGCGATCCAAGCTGTTGAAACGGTTGATCAATGTGTTGGTCAAATTGTTGAGGCGACTCTTGCGGCGGGGGGATCATTGATCGTGACGGCTGATCACGGCAATTGCGAACAGATGACCGATCCCGAAACAGGAGGGCCGCATACTGCCCACACAACCTTTGATGTTCCGTTAATTGTTGTGGAAGCTGGGATTGAGGGGAAATTACTAAGAGAAGGCGGAAGACTTGCTGACA
>JADHOA010000180.1 GCA_016779185.1 Rubripirellula sp. | reverse complement strand
TTTTGATCGGCTTACTGATCCTGGGTTTCTCGCCATTTCGTAGCGTCACGGGTTCACTGGCCGCGATCTTAGTGCTGGCGATACGGAACAAGCGTTTATCGATCTCTGACGCAGCCCGTCGCAGTGCAATGGTTGGATTTTGGGTCATCGTTGCATTGCATCAACTGACCGTACTGGCTCCGGATGGAGTTAGAGAGCTATTTCCGAACGTATCAAATCTATTCATCGCAAGCTCCTGGGTGGATCCACGAACAGAAGAAATTTCGATCCTGCTAGTGATTGGCTCTTTGCTGGAGTCGGCGATTGTTGGCATGTTTGGCCTCTTGCTGTTCTGTCTCAAAGATCCCAATTGGCGGCCGCAAGTTCTCTTGGCGTTTACCAAGTCAGCGAAGAATGGTGTGGCGTTGGTTGCGGCAAGTGCCTGTGTCGGAATCATCATTGGAATTGTTCAACAGACGGGGATTGCCAACGACTTTAGCTCTGAAATCAAACAAGTGGTGGAAACCAATCTATTTCTCGCGTTGGTTGGAATCATGGTTTGCTCCCTTGTCCTTGGAATGGGAGTTCCTTCGGTCGTCTGCTACCTATTGATGGCGACGTTGATGAGTTCAGTGTTGGGTGAACTAGGCGTCCTTCCGCTGGTCGCGCATCTTTTCATTTTTTACTTCGGCATGATGTCGATGGTCACGCCACCGGTGGCGCTTGCCGGTTATGCGAGCGCGTCGATTGCTGAAGCGCCAATCATGAAAACTTCGGTCGCTGCTTTTCGTTTTTCACTTGTCGGATTCACGTTGCCGTTCATGTTTGTGTATCGCCCGGCGTTGTGTCTACTGGCACCAGAGGGAGGCGAATTGACTTGGACCGCGATTCTTCATGCCGTTCTTGCAGCGGTGATTGGCATCATGGCGCTGGCGTCCGCACTTGCAGGGTACGCCAAGCATCCACTTAACTGGGTCTCTCGCGGCATTCTGTTTCTTTCCGCTGCACTTTTGCTTGCTCCACTTTCGAACATTAACGGTAACGACGTTGGGATCGCGGTAGATGTGATCGGCGGCTTGCTGTTTCTCGCTGTGTTTCTGTCCAGCTATTTTCTGGGAGAACCGGGGGATGACCTGACATTGGGTGATGATGATGATGAGGCAGAGGAGAACGAACCGGCGGCAGCTTTGGGAAGCTGATCCGTTTTTCCCCGAGTCGTTTTTGATTGGCCAGTTCTTAATCGTTAGTTCGAACGGGTCAGTTCTCACTGGCAAGTTCTCACTGGGAGGGAGTTTGCCTACAAACTTGCCTAGACCGGCGTTTTTCTGGTGAGTTGAAAAGAGGATTTGCTTGCAGGCTGACGTCCTCAGAGGCTTTTTGGAGAATCGATTTCACCTGTTTTTGCAGCCTACTGCTGGGAATGTGGGCGTGGATTGAGCATCCGTGAAATCAAAAAATTGATTCTCGCTGGTCGGATGATTATTCTAGGTGCCGCTGCGTCTCTTTTTTTGTCACACGTAATCGGCTTGCGACCATGATGTACTTTTTTCTTCCTTGGGTTCTTCTAGATGTGATCTGTGTCGCAGCAGTGCCAGTCGCCGCAATGCGAGAAAAACGCAAGCGAATCAACGTTGCGGGTCCGGTTGCCCAAGAGTCAGTCCAAGAGATGGATGGGGAAGAAGCCTTGATCGAGGCCGAGTCCTTCGGTGACGATGGATTGGGTGATGATGGATTTGGTGAAGCCAGTTTTGAGGCGGAAGAGGTCTCCGATGCGGATGCAGAGTTTGAAGGTTTCAAATAATCCTTGACGAATCTCGCTCAGAAAGCCCACATAACCGTTTCAGATAAGGGCTAAAGTTCGATTCTATTCCGACGATGCGATCTGGTTGACCGCACCCAACGTCTCCGCATCGAGCGGTCTTGCTCGCGCGATTTGATCCACTTGGTCTGCGGTTCGAGCACCTACTAACGCATGTTCGATTCCCGGCTGGGACAGCGTCCATCCGATCGCCAGTTCGGCAACACTCGAGCCGACCTCTCGACCAAGTTCGCTCAGGGCATCAACGATCCGGTGAGCACGCTCTCGAGATTCACCTTGAAAGATTTCATATCGAGGACGCGAATCCCCCGGTGCGAATTGGTGATTCCTCTGGATTCGACCCGCCAGTAATCCCTTCATCAGGGTCCAGTAGGCGTGCCCCCGAATCCCCAGATCTCGCGCCTCTGGTAGCAGTTCTTCCTGCGACTGACGCTGCATGAGATTAAGCGGGCATTGCACCGCGACACACGGCGTCGACTCCGCGTTCGCAGTCGCGTGAAAAACTTTGAGCTGCTCTGCGTTTACATTACAGACGCCGATCGATTGACACAGCCCTCTTTGATAGAGCGAACATAGTGAACTTGTGCTTACTTCGATTGGCACCGCAGGGTCTGGCGAATGCAGCATCAACAGATCAACGGATTCGACACCGATTCGTCGCAAATTCAATTCCGCATCTGCGATCAGTTGATCTGGACTGCCATCAACGATCCTCTCTCTCTTGAGAGTCCATCTCTGCCCCACCTTGCTAATGATACGAAAACGGTCTCGCTGCGACTTCACGAAGCGACCGAGCAGGTAATCACTCTCACCTTCATAGCCGTAGCTAAATGCCGTATCAAAGGTGGTGATCCCAAGATCGATCGCCTGGGCCAATGTTGCGTAAGCATCTTGTTTGGTGACGCCAACGGTGGTGATGCCTGCAAGCGGCCAAAGTCCGAGTGCGACGCTAGGTTTAACCAAATTCATGGGGAATAGATAACCAAAGAAGATTCGTCACGCAAAGCGTTGAACTCGTAACAATCAAAACCTGCAAGACGAATGGATCGTTCCTGCGTCAACAAAAAAAGTGTGCGGCAGGTTCGTGCCGCACACTCAATAGAAATTTAGATTGGTGGTCCGCTGCAAAACAACAGGAAACCGCTTCTGACAGTTATTTCCTGCTGATGGCCGAAGCACACCCGCCGAGCCGTGTTGACCTAGAAATCGATACTTAGCCCGAAGTCAATGCCTTGAACCCAAAGTCCCGAATCGTCGAAATCCAAGGCTGGGCGCGAGCCGTTTCCAGCAAGGCCAGTGTTGAGGTAAAGAGGCTCAATGCTGGTGTCAATCACGTCACCGACCAAGGCAACGTTATCAAAGTAGATGAACGAATAGCCAAGGGTTAGATTCACATTGTTGCGGACCGAGTAACCAAGCTTGAAGTTGACTTCGGGAACAAAGGAGAATGTGTCACGCTCGTATTGCCCGGTGTGCCCCATCGTCAGCATGCCGTCTGAGTATTGATTGGCAGGTGCTGGAGGCGTTTGATCGAAATCACTGCCCGAGATATTGACGTTCTGGTTCATGTTACCAAGATGGATCTTGGTGAGAGAGTTGACGGACCAACGACCATGATTCATCGCCAACAAGAATCCGATTTGGCCACCATTGAACTCGTTCTCAATATCGTACGAGTCGCTGTAGCGGCGGACTCGAGCCGTTTGCTCATCGATCGTCTCGCTTTGAATCGACAGCATGTCGTCAATCGAGAAGTGAGAGTAACCACCGATTAGGTCGATGGAAGCTCCGTCGACTTTCGCGAGGCTAAGTCTACCATACCCCTCCGCTGCCCAAAGCTTGAGCTGACTTCTCCCCACAATCGAACCGGTAAAGTCGCCGTCATTCACGCCGACGGGTTCGATCGCAACCAGCAAAGCATCGTCGTCCTGAAGACCAATGTTGAAGAATGGACGGCCGATTGACATGTTGGAACCGTTGTCGGAACCGAAGTAGGAATCGTCGTTGTTACCGAGCCACCAAAACCGTCCACCGACTGAAAAGTTTTCTCCAACATGCTTACCAAAGTCGAGTCGAATGCCGCCCGAAACCTCGCCGTTGATATCGTCGCCGAAAACGGTCTGCACATTGTTAGCCCCGCCTTCTGGCAGAACAGGGAGCGTTTGCGGATCGGATGTGGTGATCAGGGCTGGCATCGATCGATTCGGTGTGAACCACAGCAAGGCCTCGCTGGACATCCAGTAATCGCCTGCTTGGAGACGCTTTGCCATCCGCCCCGACAGTGTATTGGCCGCAGCCTTCGCACTATCGCTCGAATCACAGGCTGGTTCGCAGTTCTCGACGCTTGATGTGCCTTTGAGCGGTGCGAGTGCACCGATTTTCCGCGGGAGCTTGCCATCGAGAGGCTGCGTCACAGCACGCAAAGTCGACGGAATTGGCTTAGGCAGTCCCTGCAAATTGGGCAATGCGTGAGATGCAGTTTGCACCTCTGTGGATGGGAACATCCCCGGTGGCAGGTCGCCGACATGACTGTCGCCAACGTGACTGTCACCGACATAGTTTGGCGTAATTTCCGCACCTGACGCGTAAGTGGCGTCCTCATGGAAGTAGGCCGTCTCACCGTAGCCTGGCAAATCGCCAACCGACAAACCGGTTTGATCACCCTGCGCGACGGTACTTCCAGATAGAAGCATCGCGAACAAAGCCAAGCGTTTTAGGTTTCTTTTCATGGAACGTCTCGTACACTCCGGGAACGCTGATTTACTTATACAAGTCGATCGACTGAATTCACCGGCGAATACAGAACTAGCATTATCAACTGAATTGTCACCGCAAATACCCCAGACTACCCAGGCCTGCCATTCGGGCTTACGTAATCGGTCTAATAGGCAGTACTAACATCTCCATGACGATGTCAAGGTCGCGAAAGAGCGGTTTTGCGCAAAATGATTTTTTCAAGAAGTATGTGATGTCCGCTGAAAAGAAAGACGGTTCCATTGAACACGCTAGCAACGCAATCCCATCTGGCGACTCCCAAGCACCTCAAGGTGCCGTGAAACCCGAGTCGGCTTTGCCAGAAAGTGAAAGCGGTCCGACCAACCTGTCACCATTAACAGCAGTCCTGAGCAGCGCCGACACCTCAGCTCGCGTTCGCCCCGAGGCAAATCGGGCGATTAGCTTAATTGCTGCGAAAGGCTTTCGGGCCAAAATGATGCGATGGCGGCGGCAGCTTGATCAGATCAACGGCCTCGAAGCAGGGCTCAAGGGTGAGGACGATCACAGTTTGCGAAAAGCTTCACTGGCGCTACGTTATCGAGCGATGGCGGGAGAAAAGCTAGCCAGCCTTTTACCCGAAGCGTACGCGTTGGTTCGTGAGGCCGGCCGCAGAGCTCTTTCAATGCGACACTACGATGTGCAGATGGTGGGTGGGATTTCACTCTTTGAGGGTTGTATTGCCGAGATGCAAACGGGAGAAGGCAAAACGCTTACGGCCACGCTCCCGTTGTACCTTCACTCATTGCTTGGCAAGGGATCCCATCTGGCGACGGTAAACGACTATCTCGCCAAACGCGATGCGGAGTGGATGATGCCCCTCTTCAATATGTTGGGGGTATCAGTGGGAATCATTCAAACCCAAGACGATCAAGCGTCTCGACGTAAATCGTACGGCTCAGCGATCACCTACGGCACGGCAAAGGAATTTGGTTTCGACTTTCTTCGTGATCGTTTATTGCTACGAGCACAGAATCGTGTTGAAACCGAAATGCTTGGAGATGGGGGAGGTGGATTTTCCAATAGCGGTGATGAGATTGTAATGCGCGGCATGCATTTTTGCCTCGTCGATGAAGCGGACAGCATTTTGATTGACGAGGCGAGAACACCGCTGATCATCGGAAGCATCGAAGATACGGTGCGAGATCAGATTGTTGCGACGTACCGGTGGGCGTCGGAAACTGCTGTGGAATATGAGGAGGACGAGCACTACGAAATTGATCCAGACACGAAGCAATATGAATTGACCAGCCGCGGTAGGCAAAAAGTCCGGTCACTTCCCAAGAGTGATCTAGTGCGAATGATGGGCTTGGTTGATTTGTATGAATACACCGAGCGTGCGATCAAAGTACATCATGAATTCTTGCTGGATCGGCAGTACGTCGTCAGGCCAGGGGATAAAGGCGAAGACGAGATTGTGATTGTTGACGAGTTCACAGGGCGACTTGCAGAAGGTCGCAAGTGGCGAGACGGAATCCATCAAGCGATCGAAGCCAAAGAGAAGATTGAGATCAGTGTGCCAACCGGTCAGGCTGCCCGAATTACGGTACAAGATTTGTTCCTGCGTTATCGGCACCTTGCGGGAATGACCGGCACCGCCGCGACAAGTGCCAGTGAATTGCGACGCATCTACCAAACGCCAGTCATAAGAGTTCCCACCAATCGACCGCCAAAACGCGTTCGCTTACCCGATCGTGTTTTTGGTTCGATGGAAAGAAAGTTTCGTGCGATTGTGCAAGAAGTTCAGTCGGTGATTGCCGAAGATCGCCCGGTACTAATCGGCACTCGATCGATCGACAAAAGTGAGTTGATTTCGCGGATGCTCACCGAACTAGACATTCCCCATCAGGTTCTCAACGCAAATAATGTTGCCAAGGAAGCCGAGATTGTGGCTGAGGCGGGTGGTCCCAAGCGAGTGACGGTAGCGACAAACATGGCCGGTCGCGGCACCGACGTGAAGCTCGTCGCGGGCGTCGAAGAGCGTGGAGGCATGCATGTCATTTGCACGGAACTGCATGATGCAGCGAGAATCGACCGTCAGTTGATTGGTCGCTGCGGGCGACAAGGTGACAGTGGTTCCTATCGCCAGTATCTATCGCTCGACGATGATATTCTCAAAGGCGGGTTCGGTCCCAAGAAAGCGTTGCAGTACAAAACGTTGGGGGAATCCATCGACGGCGAACTGAATCGTTACGCGGGACGTTTTCAGAAAGCGCAAAGAAAAGTGGAACGAAAACATTTTCGCGATCGAATGATCCTTCTTCATCACGAAAAAGAACGCAAGAAAATGCAGCGTGAGATTGGGCAAGATCCATATTTGGACACACCCGATTAATCTGATGACGCCGCCGAACCACTCCCCTTCACGCGCGAGGAATGGGAAGCGACCTCGAATCGAACTCTCCTGTTCATTGCGATGGGTGTGTCCAAGCAAGTGTTGGAATCAACCGGGGGACCCAAATCCCGCACGCTCCGGGCGTCCCAGACTCCGGGCGATAAAGCCCCCGCACGAGCGTGCCGACGGGCGCCATAAACTCATCGCAAAGCAGATTAAAACTCTACGCAAAGGTGATCGCTGGCAACGACAACTTCGGCATCAAGTTGTTGTCGAAGTTTGGCTACTTCGGATTCTGGAAGTGACTCCTCCGACGGATTGAGATGCGTGAGTAACAGTTGCTTGGGCTGCGAACCTTTCGCCACCTCCGCCACTCGACTGGTCCAACTGTGCCCGGTGGTTTCCGCCCACTGCGAATTAGAATCTGGAAAATAGCATTCGTGAATCAGCAGGTCTGCATGACGGCTCCAGTCCGCGTGCACTTGACTGGTGTCTCCGGTCGTGTCGGTGCAGTAGACCAAGCGTTTTCCGGTTGGCCAATCGAGTCGATAGGCGAGTGAACCACCCGGATGCTGCTGCCCCCGGCAAGTGACATCGACATCTCCAATCTTCCAATGGTCACCCACTGAGATCTCATGCCACTCGGCATCCAGAGGGGCAGGAAACAGCAGGGGATGGAAAAGATGATCACGAATCGCTCGAAGTTTTTCTGCCTCGCCCCAGATTCGAACGCAAGTGGTTCGTTTGAAAAGCGTGGCGTCGAGGAGGTAGGTGAGACCGAGGATGTGATCGAGGTGTGCATGGGTAATCAGAATATCGAGTGAATCTATTTTCAGAGACTCCCCGAGTCGAAAAAAGCCACTTCCTGCATCCAATGCGATCCCAGACTCGGGAAGATAATAAGAAGACGTGTGGCGAGATTCGCTGGAGTGATAACCTGCGGTTCCAAAGCAGTGAAGTTGCATGGATCGGTACCAGTCCTGTAGGTGTCAAATTCAGAGACAATCGGTGAGATGATTGCTATAAGGCTTGGGTCGTCCCGCGGTCATCCACTGACGACGAATCGCGAGGCTGATGTGACACATCTCGCCTGAACTCGCAATCATACCACAACTCCCATACCACAACTTTCACGAACGGTTACTGAATCCTTAGGTTGTCGAACCGAAACTCCTTGCGAAACTCACTGTGCGGCACGCCCTCCACTTCGACATAGGGATAGACCAGAAAATTAACTGGAGCAGCCTTCTGTTGCGGAGAAAGATTCAAATCTCGTCCGACCGAAAGAACGATTCGATCAGGGGGAAGATTGCCAAAGAAAAAATCAGTCCGCTCGGGT
>JADHOA010000179.1 GCA_016779185.1 Rubripirellula sp. | reverse complement strand
GGCAACCTCCATCCACTGATCATGTTTGATGGAAAAATAGACGGTGAGCTACATCGCGCGGAACAGGTTGCTGCGGAGTTGTCTCGCATCTGCATTGAGATGGGTGGATCGATCACCGGCGAGCATGGGGTAGGAATGGAAAAGCGTGATTTCATGCCGGAAATGTACGACGCGGTTTCGATGGAAATGATGGCAGACGTTCGTCGTGCGATGGATCCCCACTGGATTGCGAACCCCGGAAAAATGTTCCCGGCCAGCGAAGCGCCTGCACTCTCCAATGTCGGACTCCATCCGCTCGAGAAAGCTGGGGTGATTAGTCGTGAATGATGATAGGTTGATCGTCGAGAGCGTGGACGACCTGGCGAAGGTTGTCGCATCCGAATCTTGTGTCCTGCCGGTGGGAAATTGCACCAAAGCACCGCTTTCTAAAGCAAATCAGTGCAAGCGTGTTTCCCTACAGCGGCTTAGCGGTTTGATTGAATACGAACCGTCGGAGTTCACCTTTACCGCGTGGGCAGGGTCGACGCTGTCAGAGATCGAGTCGGAACTTAGCGACCGAGGTCAGTACTTGCCGTTTGATCCAATGTTATCCAAAGCCGGTGCAACACTCGGGGGAACCATTGCATCGGGATTGTCTGGACCTGGACGCTTTCGCTATGGAGGCGTTCGTGATTTTTGCATTGGTGTCCACTGGATGGATGGACGAGGGCGACTCGTTCGCGGTGGCGGAAAGGTGGTGAAGAACGCGGCAGGTTTCGACTTCCCAAAATTCATGGTTGGAAGCTTGGGACGATATGGGATTTTGGTGGATGTCACCTTCAAAGTGTTTCCCAAGCCAGCCCAAAGTCTTACATGGAGCGTGAATTGTTCGGATCACCACGCGGCAATGAACGCCATTTCGAAACTAGCTTCGTCACGTCTCGAAGTGGATGCGTTGGATTATCGAGCGGACTTGCGTGAACTGGCAGTTCGTCTCGCTGGGCCGGCAGATGTTCTACCAGCGCTGGCCCAGGAGGTTCGCCGTCTCATGGCGGGGGGACAGCAATTATCCGACGGAGATGCGATCGATTACTGGGAGCGCATCAAGGATTTTGAATGGAGCGGGCTAGAGAATCCAGTGATGATCAAGGTTCCCTTGAATCTATCCAAATTTCTCAAGCTCAATGAGTCACTCCAAACGAATGATCAATGCCACATCCATCTCAGTGTGGGCGGAAATGTTGGCTGGATTGCCATTCGAGATGCTTCACTTTTAACCTGGCTTTCTAAACAACTCGAATCCCAAGGCCTTGCTGGCTTAGTGGTCGGTGATCGTGAACAAAAGATGCAAGACCTAGCCTCCAGTTCGAACGGTGGAATCACCACTTTCCAGATTGGTCGCTGGCCAGCAAGCGAGATGATGCAAGCAGTGAAAAAGGCCATGGATCCACTCTCCAAATTCCCAGGAGTTTGAGCGATGTTGCACAGCATAGAGCCAAAGGAACATGGGCCTCACGGGCAAGAAATGGCCAAAGCGGTCAGTACTTGCGTGCACTGTGGATTCTGTCTTGCTGCATGCCCCACCTACCAGCAGTTAGGACAAGAAGTTGATTCGCCTCGCGGACGCATCGTTTTGATGAAAGAGGTTCTCGAAGGAAGCATGACGGTGGAGGATGCGTTACCCCACGTTGATGCCTGCCTCGGTTGCCTTGCGTGCGAACCAGCCTGCCCATCGGGCGTACCCTATCGCGATCTGATCAGTCCATTTCGCGCCCAAGCGGAGCAGGTTCGCAAACGATCGCTCCTCAATCGTTTTCAGCGACTACTCACGCAACAAACGCTGCCTTATCCGCAGCGGTTCCGGCTTGCGGCTAAGACAGGTCGATTGGCAAAAGCCTTCGCGGGGCTGTTACCCGCGTCTCTGCGAGTCATGCTTGACCTTCTACCGGACCGATTACCTCAGCAGCAAAGCTGGAAAGCGTTCTATCCGGCCAAGGATCAAACCGGGGAAAGCGCGCGGGCGAAGGTAGCATTGTTGACCGGTTGCGCACAGAGCGTGCTCGATCCGGATATCAATACCGCCACCATCCAAGTTTTGAATCTCTGTGGAGTCGATGTGGTGATTCCGCAGCAGCAGGGATGTTGCGGTGCATTGAGCTGGCATGTTGGCAATCTTAAACAGGCTCAAATCTTTGCAAGACAGAACCTCGATGCATTCCCATCAGATGTGGATGCAATCGTTACCAATGCCGCAGGATGTGGATCGGGTATGGATGAATACCCTTTGATTTTAAAAGGAACAGCAGATGAGGAGCGTGCTAAAACATTTAGCGAGCGAGTTTGTGATGTTTCTGTCTTGTTAAGTCGAATTGGTGAACTACCACCGGTCCCCGATTCGGGTCGCAAGCAGACCATCGCCTATCATGATGCCTGTCACTTAGCAAATGCGCAGGGAGTGCGCAGTCAGCCCAGAAGTTTGTTATCGATGATCCCCGGTGCGACAGTAGCTGAAGTTGCTGATGCGCATCTTTGTTGTGGCTCAGCGGGAACCTACAACGTCGATCAACCCGAGATCGCCCATCAACTGGGAGAGGACAAAACCAAAAAACTGCTTGCTGCGAATCCCGATGTGATTGCGACTGGCAACATTGGCTGCATGAACCAGTTAAAGAATCATCTCAAAAATCAATCGTCGAATGTTCCTGTGCTGCATACGATGCAGATTCTGCGAGACGCCTACTTGGCGAACTGATTGGTCTAAGAACCAGCTAAACCGCGGTCACGAACGATTCGTTTCTTGATAACATACTGCCAACGGTACCACGGATCTTTCCTACGAGGATTCGTGTACCATCGGAATTTTTGGACGCAATGTTTTGAATGCCCAATAGGATGCATCCGATTGTTGCGCCGCAATCACTTGGCAAGCTGCAGTAGCCTTGTGCACTCCAAACGCCGGGAAAGAAGCCAGCGCGACAATACTGACGCGCTAGCGTAAAACGTTTTTGCTGAAAGATTGAATCTATTTTGGAAGTAAAACAATGGCTTTAACGCATTCGGACCTCCTCAAATTGAAACGCTGGAATACGCCAACCATCTACAACGGATGGGAGCAGATTACTGGTGGGGATATTGCAGGCGATGCATTTAACCTGGAAGAGACTCGTGATTTTATGCCGCAAATGGGCCCCATGGTTGGCTATGCGGTTACCGTGATCATCGAGCCCTCTAATCCGAAACACAAAGAAAATCGTGGTGCGGGGGCTGCCTATCGTGAATATGTCTCGAACGTGCCGGGGCCTAAGATTGTGGTTGTTCAAGATCGTGACAAACCGCGAGTGATTGGATCGCTTTGGGGTGAAGTCAACAGCAACACACACCGTGCGCTGGGTTGCGTGGGAACGATTACAGATGGAGCGATTCGCGACGTGGATGAAATGACCAATGCCGGCTTCAAAGCGTTGGCACGCCGATTGTGCGTAGGGCATGCTCATGTAGTACCGGTAGAGTGGAACTGCGAAGTTGAAGTGTTCGGGCGAAAAATCCAGCCCGGGCAATTGATTCATGCAGACAAGCATGGGTTCTTGGCGGTGCCAAAAGAGGACGAAGACCGTTTACTAGATGCTTCGAAATTCATGGATGAAAACGAGTGCAACACGGTCATCGCAGCGGCCAGGAACTGCGCTGGTTTGGATTCAAAAACAGCATTGCAAAAACTCAATGACGCTGCCGGTGAATTCGGAGCGGCAACCCGCGAAAAATTCAAGCGAGACGGGGAATGGTGATCTTATCAATCTTTGATTGTGTTTCGGGGCCTGCGTGCCATTGTGTTTGATTGATCAAAAAGGTTCTAAAGCGATGGCCGTCGATCGAAATTTGCAACCAAAAGTTGTGGTGAATCCTTTCCGTATTCATTATTGGCGTGTTGCGTTTACCAAGTGCTGGGTTCTTGAACTCGTTCAAAGTTCGCTGCACCGCGTACGCTTGATCACGATGATGATTTTTGCATTGACCGTTTCCGCCAATCTGCAGGCGAGGCAGCCGAACATCGTCCTCATCCTCGCTGATGACCTTGGCTTCGAGACGGTCGGGTGCATGGGTGGTGAAACGTATCAGACACCGAACCTGGATCGACTTGCCTCACAAGGACTGAGACTTGATCGTGCTTATGCCATGCCGCTTTGCACCAACAGCCGAATCCAGTTGATGACGGGAAAGTACAACTTTCGAAACTGGAAAGCATTCGGCATCCTTGATCCAAATGAACCGACTTTCGGAAAACTCTTTCAGCAGGCGGGCTACAAAACATGCATGGCTGGCAAGTGGCAATTGACCAGCTACGACCCGCCTGACTACCCGGGCGCCCAACTGCGACGCGACACCGGAACTCATCCTCGCGATGCGGGCTTCGATGATTATTCGCTCTGGCACGTCGGGCATACCGAAGACAAAGGATCACGTTATGCGGATCCGTTGATCATCGAAAATGGGACGACAAAACCTGATACTCAAGGAAAATATGGGCCAGACCTTTGGACCGATTTCATTAATCGGTTCATTTCCCAAAACCAAAAGCGTCCTTTCTTTGTCTATTACTCGATGGCACTGCCGCACAACCCGATGGTGCCAACTCCCGATAGCCCAGAGTGGAAAGATCCGGCCAATCGTCATCGCGACGAAACACAGTTTGCGGGGGACATGATTGAATACACCGACAAAATGGTTGGCAAAGTCGTGGATCACATCGATTCACTCGGCTTAGATCGTGAAACCCTGATCGTTTTCTATAGCGATAATGGAACCAACTATCGAGTGATGTCACGTTATCGAGGAAAGATGCTTCGTGGTGGCAAGGGAAAAGGAACGGAATTGGGAATACGTGTTCCTGCGATGGTTCGTTGGACCGGAACCATTAAACCGGGACGGGTATCCGAGGACTTATTTGATACGGTTGACGTGATGCCGACCTTGCTGGATGCGGCCGGCGCAAAACAACTAACACCCGCAAATCTCGATGGGTTTAGCTTTCTCGATCATTTCAAACAAGACATACCGGGGCCGAGAAAACACGTATTGATCCATCAAGACCCCAGACCAGGTTGGGATAAGGATCGGTTTGATCTGATTCGACTCGCATTAGATTCGCAGTTCAAGCTGTACGAAGATGGTCGACTTTTTGATTTGGTGAACGATCCGTACGAAGACAAAGCGAGATTGATCGCTGAGGATGATGCGCGTCACGCCGCGCACCGGCGGCAGTTGCAGCAAGTATTGGATACGCATTCTGATTACCGTCGTTTTGATCCAACGACGGTTCCAAGACCCAGTGCAAATGAATCGACACATGGCGCTCGGTTCCAAGATCAGGGCGGCTGCGTGGTGGTGGAGGCTGAATTGTTGCCTGTGCCCCGAGATGAATCGTGGTTGGCAGAATCCAAGATCAACGGTGCATTGGGATTGGGTTATTTGCGATCCCTATGCCAACAAGAAAGCTTTCATGACGAAGGTGTAACGCCGATCGAAATCATCTTGGACAACGCGGGAGAGTGGAAAGTGGCGGTGCGTTGCCGTTTTGATCATGCACAAGGTCAGCAACGATCTTTTTCGTTTCGAAAAGCTGGCCAGCCTTGGACAAACGTCGAACTTGCTTCGAGCCTGCAAGCAGGAAGCTGGCACTGGATTGACCCATTCTCTGGACGGCTCGCTGAGGCGGGGAGTGGGGTCGAAGTTCAATTGAAAGAACGAGGGAACGAGTTTGAGATCGCCCCAGTGTCCAGCAACTTCAAGGTGGATCGGATAGTGATCTACCAGGAAGACCGTGCCCAATACGCACTGGACCCGAGATCACCGCCGTCTGCACTCCACCGTTGGGCCAGTCCCTAGCCGGAAAGATCAAAAAGCAGCAGGCCGAACTAGGCTAGCTCCGCTTCAATCTCATCTTCAACCGTTACACCGAGCCCTGTGAGGACTTCCTTAAGTCGGCGATCAAGATCATCCAATTGCTCCAGCACTTCATCTTGCCGGCGTTCGAGTTCTTTTAGAAGCTGCCCAGGTTCTTGTTCAGGAACCGCAGAGGTTGGATGAGGAGACATCGAGTGACCTAAGAACCGACAAATGAACCAATGGAGATTTGTCCCATTCGTGATGACTGGGGACGACCTTTACATCGGCTCGGTTAGTGGTTCGCTTTGACAATCAATCTGAATGAATCGATCCGGCAGTCAAGGCAAGCTGTACCGGTCACGCTGCGTATTCAGTCGCCCCAGTGAACGGGTTGGCGATTGAACAGCTGGCTGAAGCGAGGTGTAGTCGGGAGGTGGATTACTTAGGTTCCCTGAACATGTTTTTTAAGGGGGGAAATCTGTAGCGAATGTATCGAAATTGTCGACATTTGATGTGTGGTAAAGTTCTCATCAGGATTTTTCATCTTCCTAAAACCCTGATTTCCCTGCGTCTCAGGAATGCCTCACACGCTACTACGCAATGCGCCGCTCGAGTATTAGGCTGAGAGCAGATTGAGAAACGGAGAAAGAGGCAGAAGTTGCGGGAGGGTTGGGAATCGGTAACCCTCAAATCGATGCTGAATCAGTCCTAAAGTGCGGGTACAGCCAAAGCGGACAGAACAAACTCGATAAGCGGGCGGGACAAACTCGATAATCACTGAATTTACCAGTAAAATCTTCAGTTTTGCTCGAAGGACCATTGCCAGTGAGGGTGGCTCACAGGTAGACTTCCGCACTTCACCAACGTCCGTCAGCGGCGATTTAATGATTCGTCCCTCGAAAAGGGAGTTTTCCAAAGACAATGAGTGCGGAGAAATAATGGTTAAGTTAGTGGTTCGCGATCGCGAGACGATTCAGGAAGCAGTCAGAAGATTCCGTAAGTTGGTGGAACGAAGCGGGATTAAGAAAGAAATGCGTCGCCGCGAATATTACGAAAAACCCAGCGAAACCAACCGCCGAGCACGTCTACGAGCAGAGCGTCGAGCACGCCGCACAAGAATGCTTAGCCGCTAATCGCGGCAAGTTGTTTCCGATTCCAGAGAAACATCAAAGAAAACCCGTTTAGTAACCGAATGCATCCATTCAGTTAGCAAACCATTCAAGGGCGATTAGCTCAGTTGGCTAGAGCGCTTCGTTTACACCGAAGATGTCGGGGGTTCGAGTCCCTCATCGCCCACTTGGAAGAGATATCGATTTCCTCTGATTTTTAATCTCTTCCGTAACCGTTCAACTGAAAAGGACTTTGAGTGATCTGCTCGAAGTCCTTTTTTTGTTTGATCGTGGGATTTCGAATTTTTCCAGGAACCGACTTCTTGAGGTCCAACCGATGGCCGCTGGCTTGGCCAATGCCCTCGCTAAATCCAGGAAAAGCCACGTTGTCTGAGCACTCAATTTTGGGCTTTTTCCTTTCATAATAACCGTGAATTCCACGCGACAGGACGGCAAATACCGGCGTTTAGCCTATCGAAGTGTCCAACGCATTTTTGCGAGCCATTCAATCTAATTTGCTAGTGAAGGCTCAGCCACATCGTCATTTGCACCCGCGGCGTAGTAGATTAGCGGTCAAAAAATGAGTGGCCTCCTGCACTCCTCATCACCTCCATATTTTCACCGCCAAAGTGCCATAATTCTCAGGCGGTTTCCATTAAACAGCTCCGCGACTTTAGCGACTCCAAACGCCTGATTTTGGCTGAGTCGCTAAGACTTACGAGCGAATGAGATCCTAGCAGATAGAGTCTCCCTCAAAAAAACCTGCCAAAAAATATTAATTTGCGGAACATGCGGTATCTGGGTTTTTTGCGGAATATAGGGTTTGTGGCTTTTTTTCGGCCTCACAACCGCTACAATCTGAGTGCCTTCCTCGTCAATAGGTCGAGTGCTGGCTTGCTTTGATCGACCCAAAAGAATTTTGGGGTACAGGGGTTTCGACTCGAGAATACGATCTTCACTTCAGATTAGCCCAACGCATATCTAGGAACCTAATGAGAAGAGTATCAGCAATCATCGCTGCGTTCGTCTTGATGGGATTAGTTTCTGGTCGTGCGGATGCTGGTTTGATTGTGAATATCCACGACAATTTCTCAACAGTCACCTACACACTCAGCGGTAACATTCTCTCGCCCCCGCTTGGTACAAAATCGAGTACGAATGTTGCGGCACCCTCGACAGGTTCGATTAATCCGAGTGGTGGTTCAGTTCTGATTCTTGGTGACACGGCTCTGTACGATGTTTACCAGGTGAGTATTTTTGGCTCGATCGGAGCTTTC
>JADHOA010000178.1 GCA_016779185.1 Rubripirellula sp. | reverse complement strand
CTCTTTTGATGTGGAAAGTGTATCCATGAGTGACATGCGAACTGAGCGAGATTCGATGGGAAACGTAGAAGTCCCAGCTAATGCTTATTACGGAGCTCAGACGCAACGAGCGGTGGAGAACTTTCCGATTAGCGGCTGGCGATTGCCACGAACGATGATCTCGGCAATGGGGTTGGTCAAGTATGCGTGCGGAGTCGCCAATCGTGATCTCGGTAAGTTGACCGGCAGCGGAAAGCAGACCCTCAACGACGAACAAGTGCAGGCAATGCTTGATGCTGCACTCGAAATCGCCGACGGTCAATTAGCCGATCAATTCCCGGTTGATGTTTTTCAAACGGGCAGCGGCACTAGCAGCAATATGAACATCAACGAAGTGATCAGCAATCGCGCCACCGAACTTGCTGGTGGCGATCGAATGTCGGAACAAAAATTAGTCCATCCCAATGATCACGTGAACATGGGGCAAAGCACCAACGATACATTTCCCACCGCCATTCATGTTGCAGTTGCCAATACGATCGAGCAAACGTTACTGCCTTCGCTTAGGCGTTTGCATGACGTTCTTGCTGCCAAAGCCCAGCAGTGGGACAAGGTGATCAAGATCGGTCGCACACACCTAATGGATGCGACCCCACTGCGGCTTGGCCAAGAGTTCGGTGGCTTCGCCAGACAAGTTGAGTTGTCGATTCAACGAGCGATCGCGGCCCGCGATGCCGTTCTGGAATTGCCTGTTGGTGGGACCGCAGTCGGTAGCGGGATCAACACTCATCCCGAGTTTGGGTCACGAGTTGCGGCAGTGCTGGCAGAAAAGACTGGTCTGGCTTTTGTTGAAGCGGTGAACCATTTCGAGGCGAATGCACAAAGAGACGCATTGGTGCAATCTCACGGAGACCTTAAAACCGTTGCGCAGACTCTCTTCAATGTTGCCAACAATATTCGATGGTTGGGAAGCGGACCGCGTTGTGGGTTTTTCGAAGTTTCGCTTCCAAGTCGCCAGCCCGGTAGTTCCATCATGCCCGGCAAGGTCAACCCTGTCATGTGCGAATCAATGATGCAGTTAACCGCGAGGGTAATGGGGAACGATACCTGCATGACGATAAGTGGTGCTGCGGGCGGTAACTTTCAACTGAACATCATGATGCCGGTGATGGCTCACACTGCGCTTGAGTCGATTCATCTTCTCGCCTCGGGCGTTGACGCGTTCATTGAGTTTTGCATTGACGGGATGGAGGCAAATGAACAAGCGTGCGAAGCATCGGTTGAGCAAAGTCTTTCGATGTGTACCAGCTTGAATCCGTTGATCGGATACGAAATGGCAGCGAAGTTAGCCAAAGAGGCTTTTTCAACCGGTCAGACGATTCGCGAACTGTGTCTCGAGAAAGAAATTCTGCCCGAGGAAACACTCCGTGCTGCTTTGGACCCTTGGAGTATGACCGAGCCGCAAGAATAGGAATCGCAGGGCAAGAACCCGTGTTCGTTAAGGCGTTGAGTTCAGCATCGACCCACACCATCTGGCAGAGCGAGCTGCCCGAACTTTTCTCGCCGATGGAAGGGTAAAAGGCATAGCGACCCAGTCATGGTTGGTGATTGAGAGATCGTGGGGTTGCCACGGGCGTGCCACTACTGCTCTGCTCTTTGCAGTGATGCATTTGACTTACGTTGCTCGGGTGACGTTTACCCTACTGTTTGATTCCTTTCAGGACGCCGCAGTGAACAAGGGTCGTTTGGATCGGTTGTGGACTCAAGCCAGCGTCGGTCAGCCATCCACGATATTCTTTGGCACTGTAGGCTCGCCCTTCAGTGAGAGAGAACAGTGAGGCGGAGTAGAGTGCAATGGGAAGCGGTCCGTCCATTTCATCGTTCAAGAACACGTCATGGATCACCAGTTGCCCGTGCTCAGTGAGTGCGGCGGCAGATTTGTTAACGAGCAGACTGCACTCAGGAACATCCCAGTCGTGAAGAATGTTCGATAGCAGGATGGTGTCAAACTGACTTGATATTTTGTCTTCGAACATATCGCCCGAGCAAAACTCGACTCGGTCCAATACTCCGTATTCAGCAGCCATTTCTTTTGCAACACGCAACACTTCTGGTCGATCAAGAATTGTTGCCGTCGCACTCGGATTTAGCTGCAGCAACGCATAAGCATAGATTCCCGTTCCGCCGCCTAGGTCAAGGATTTTTGAGTTGTCGCAGAGTTTGACTGCGCGGGCGAAGCTTGGAGCGACATTTTTGGCTCTTCCAGCGAGGGCGAGGGTGAGATGCCGGGCTGAATCGGCCTCCTCCATTGCCGACTTTACTCCGTCTCGGTAGATGAAGGCGGTTCCGTTGCCGCCGCCGTCTAAAGGCCGATTCTTTCGCAGCAGTTCCACCATGGCCAGAACTCCTGGCGATGAGGCAGCCAAGCCAATGTAGTTCCCGACATCAAAGTCGCCTCCAGGCAACAGGTGGTTGGTAGCCATTTCAGTAGGATGTAGTCGATCGCCTTGTTTTTCCAGTAGGCCCATGGCACGAAGCGCGGTTAAAAGAACAACTGCAGGGCGATTCTGTAAGCCTAGGGTTTTTGCTAACGCATCTTGACTCATCGGCTGCTGTGCGAGTCGACCAAAGATATCGAAATGAGCAACTGCTGCGGTCAGCAACTCGGTGGCGTGAGCTCCACGAAAGAATTCAAAGATCGCGGTCGGATCACTTGGCGGAGGCGTGATTGCGTTAAGGAACGGTTTGGATGGCATTTTATGTTTAGGCTTTGCGGAGGGCTTGTTCAACCAAAGAGCGGTTCATCATATCAACTGAAGTGATACGGGGCCTGAGGTGGAATAGATTCGCCGTGAAAACGGATCACAACGAACGATGGAAGTCGCGTTGTGAAAAGGCGAATCATCCCTTTGCAAGCAGGCCAACCCTCCGTTTCAAACATTGCGTTAGCGGATTGCAAGGAATCGACAAATGGGGGCAGCAGTCAAGGTGTTCTGCTAGGCTGGGCATACGAGTCGGGCCGCGAGGTTCATTCACTGGATTCTTTCACTGGATGCTTTTACTGGGGGAACCAAGATCAACCTTTTCGACTTTGCTTTCCGTTTGTAGCATCCGGCTTGCTCGGGTTCAGGGGTTGTTGCTTTTTTAGACTAGGTCAATTTATACCGGATGAAGGTGGGGAACTAATGAAGACACGGATGATCCGTTTGGTAAGGCATGACGGCAGCGATGCGGGTACCGCTGAGATTGTCACCATGATGGTCGCACACGACGAGATTGAGCAGCGATTGATTTCGCGAACCGAGGAGACTTTGCCTGCCGGGCGTGCACGAGGCTTGCACCTTGCTGAGAATCACCCCGAGTACGGTGCGGTGACTTACTTGCAAGAAATTCTTGACGGTGAGTTCTATGTTTATGTTGGCACTCAAGAGAATTTAGACGAGCACCGCTTTACCGCAGGTGACTGGGTTGGTTTCATCGACAACGATGGTCTTGGTCACGCATCAAGAGTTGGGGATTCAGGTTGCACTCGTCGGTTTCATTTTTTACGCGGGCAAATTACCGGTGATTTGGTGACATAGGCCCATCGATAAAACCGGGGACAATCTCTTAAAACTTAGGTCCGACGATCAAAAAACCGCAGCAACCAGATGGATCCGGTTGCCACGGCTTTGTTTTGTCTTGAGAAGGACTAATCCGCTTTGTGTCGGTACTACATACCGAGGTCACCGAATAGTGGTGTGCTTAGGTAGCGCTCACCGAGGCTGCACATAATCGTCACAATGCGTTTGCCTTTCATCTCGGGTCTCGCAGCGACTTGGGCGGCTGCCCACATGTTAGCGCCGCTGCTAATCCCAGCAACGATACCTTCTTCCTTGGCAAGCTTGCGGCCCCATTCGAACGCGTCTTCATCGTCAACTTGTACCACACCATCAATGATTGAGGTGTCTAGGTTACCGGGGACAAAGCCAGCACCAATTCCTTGGATGCGGTGTTTCCCAGGGTCGCCACCGCTGATAACAGGTGAATGCTTAGGTTCAACCGCGAACGCTTTGAAGTCAGGGTTCATCTTTTTGAGAAAACGACTGACACCACTGATGGTTCCACCCGTTCCGACTCCGGCCACAATCGCATCGATGTTGTGCCCGCTGTCTTCCCAGATTTCAGGACCCGTGGTTGCTTCGTGGATCGCTGGGTTTGCTGGGTTCTCGAACTGCTGTGGCATGAAAGAGTTTTCAGTCGTGCTGACCAGTTCGTGGGCGCGGTTGATTGCACCTTTCATGCCTTCACCCGCAGGGGTGAGGACAAGATTTGCGCCCATCGCACGCAGAAGCGCCCGGCGCTCGACCGACATGGATTCTGGCATCGTGAGTGTGAGCTTGTATCCTTTGGCGGCACAGACGAATGCGAGTGCGATTCCCGTGTTTCCGCTGGTCGGTTCAATGATGTGGGTTCCGCTAGTGATCTTTCCGTCTCGCTCACCGGCTTCGATCATCGCCACACCAATGCGGTCTTTGACGCTGTTGAGCGGCTGAAAGAACTCACACTTTGCGAAAATGGTCGCTCCGCCCTCAGGGGCAAGTCGATTGATTTGAATCATCGGCGTATCGCCGATCGCCTGAGAAGTATCTCCGTAGGTTCTTTGGCGGGGCATAGGATTCCTCGAAAAGTGTATTAGGAAGCAAATTCAGAGCGAGTACTGTCCACAATTTTAGCGTTCGAGATCAAGCTGACTTCCAAAAGAGTTTCAGCCGGATTGGCAACGCAGCAATATCGGAACAGTGGAGGTTGGTTTACAGTCAGGGTATCAATGACCTCGACTCATTGTTACCTGCATCGATCCACGCGTGTTGTAACGCGGTTCGGAATGATTGCGCGGTGCAATTATTTCGCGGTGCAATTATCTCAGGGTCCGTTTATTTCACGGTCCAGGTGTCGCCGCCGTTGAACAGTCGATTCAGGTCGCCTGTCCCTTTCTTCTGCTTGGCGGTCTCGACCTGTTGATTGATCTGATCATCATAGGTTGGGATATCGCTAACGGCTCTGAGGACCCCAATCGGCTCGGGCATCGTTGGGTAACTCATGCGAGCGAGCATCATTTGGATGGATGGATTTGGATCGGATTCATTGTGAATCAGCAAGTCATCCATGGGGACATCGCTCGTATTGACGACTTCAAGGTGCGTGCCAACTAAGCGGATTCCCTTGGTTCCGTTTGCGAAAACAAGGGGCTTGCCATGCTCGAGTTCGATCACATTCTCGGCTCGCTGTTTTTTCTCTTGGGCGTAGGCCATCGCTCCGTCATTGAAAACATTGCAGTTTTGATAGACCTCAACCAGCGAAGTGCCTTGATGCTCCGCAGCGCGTTTAAGTGTCTCGCCGAGATGTTTGACGTGCGCATCAATACTTCGAGCCACAAAAGTCGCTTCAGCAGCGAGTGCGACTGACAGGGGTTGCAGCGGATGGTCGATCGAACCCATCGGGGTGCTTTTGGTGACCTGTCCTTCAACGCTGGTTGGACTGTATTGCCCCTTGGTAAGGCCGTAGATGCGGTTATTAAAGAGTACGATGTTGATATCGAGGTTTCGACGCAACACGTGAATGAAATGGTTTCCCCCAATCGACAATGCATCGCCGTCACCGGTGATCACCCAGACCATGAGGTCGGGACGAGTCGACTTGAGCCCGGTGGCAAATGCGGGTGCACGTCCGTGAATGCTGTGCATTCCATAGGTATTCATGTAGTACGGAAACCGACTGCTACAGCCGATCCCGCTAATGAAAACGGTTTTCTCACGAGGGACTCCAAGGTCAGGAAGTACCTTTTTCATCTGTGCAAGAATCGAGTAGTCTCCGCATCCTGGGCACCATCGGACGTCTTGGTCGGAAGCAAAATCGGAGGCGGTTAGGACAGGTAGCGTCATCGTGGGTTTACCGTCTAGGTCGCAATGCGTTTAGTTTGAGCGTTTAGTTTGGGTGTTTAATTTGTGCTGGGGTCGGTTCGTCATGCGGCGAGATTAAGTTTCGTTGCCGTCTCGGTTGAGCGCGTCATGTTTGCTCTCTCGCAATTCTTCACGGATAGTTGGCAGTACATGAGGGATCAAATGATGAGGTCCGGCGTTCGACTCGCACGAAAAGCTCAGGCGAGTAAGTCATTGATGGCATCAGTGAGTTCAGAAACGGTGAACGGCTTGCCTTGAACTTTGTTGATGCCTTTGCAATCCACTAAGTATTGGGATCTCAGCAGCATTCGCAGTTGGCCTTGGTTGAGTTCGGCAACGGCAACTTTTTTGAAGCCACGAAGCAGTTCGCCGACATTGGATGGCATCGGGTTGAGGTGGCGAAGGTGAATATGGCTCACCGCATGGCCCGCATCTCTTGCACGCTTGACCGCTGTGTGGCATGCGCCATAAGTGCCGCCCCAAGAAACAAGGAGCAGGTCACCACTTTCCTCTCCGAAAACTTCCTGCGTTGGGATTCGCTCGGCGATCTTTGCAACTTTCGCGGCACGGGTGTTGGTCATGTGCTGGTGGTTGGCTGGGTCATAGCTAACGTTACCCGTGCCATCTTCTTTTTCGAGGCCGCCGACTCGGTGCATCAGGCCCGGCGTTCCCGGAATCGCCCAAGGTCGAGCTAGGTATTCATCTCGGGCGTAAGGGAGGAATGGTTCCTCGGGATCGGTACCCTCTGGATGCCGAACCGCGATTTTTGGCAGTCCCTCGAACGTGGGAATCTTCCAAGGCTCGCTACCGTTGGCGATATATCCATCGGAAAGAATCATCACCGGTACCATGCACTCGGTTGCAATCTTCCAAGCTTCGATGGCGACATCGAAACAATCGCCGGGTGATCTCGGTGCAAGCACTGGAATAGGTGATTCACCGTTGCGTCCAAACATGGCCTGCAACAGGTCACTCTGTTCGGTTTTAGTGGGTAGACCGGTACTGGGACCGCCACGTTGAACGTTAATGATCAACATCGGGAGTTCGAGAATCATTCCCAGTCCCATTGCCTCGGCTTTGAGTGCGATGCCTGGACCACTACTGGCTGTGACCGCCATCCCGCCACCAAATGCTGCACCAATGGTTGAGCAGACGGCAGCAATCTCGTCTTCGGCTTGGAAGGTTCGCACACCAAAGTTTTTATACTTGGTTAATTCGTGCAGGATGTCGCTGGCGGGTGTGATCGGATAGGTGCCATAAAACAGATCTTTTTCACTTAGTTGCGAAGCGGTAATCAGCCCCCAAGCAAGAGCCTGATTTCCCATGATATTTCGATAGGTTCCGGGAGTCAGTTCGGCGGCATCAACCTGGTAACTTTCACCAAATGCTTCCGTCGTTTCTCCGTAGGCCCAACCAGCGCGGAGTGCCGCTTCGTTGGCTGAGGCGACTTCGGGCTTTTTGCCAAACTTATCACGAATGAACCGAAGGGTTGGATCCAGGGAGCGGCCGAACAGCCAGTAGACCAGCCCCATGGCAAAAAAGTTTTTACAGCGATCGGCGATTTTAACACCGAGACCAAACTCCGAGACGGCATCGCGGGTCAACTGCGTCATCGGCACTTTGATGAGCCGATACGTCTCTTCGATCACATTGGCTTCGAGTGGATTCGATTCGACCTTAGCTAATTTGAATTCCTTTTCGTTGAACCCATCCTCGTTCGCGATCAGAATGCCGCCTTTCCGAAGATCCCCGAGGTTGGTGACCATGGCAGCGGGATTCATCACAACGAGGGCGTCGAGCACATCCCCAGGGGTAAAAATCTCTTCGCTTGCGAACTGGACTTGAAATCCCGACACACCGGCCCGGGTTCCACGTGGTGCACGAATTTCAGCGGGAAAATCAGGGAACGTCGCGACATCATTTCCGGCAAGTGCGCTGGTATTGGTGAGCTGTGTGCCGAGTAGCTGCATTCCGTCGCCAGAGTCACCAGCGAGGCGGACCGTGATACCCGATACCGATCGAACGGCTTTTGTAGTGGTAGCTTCCATGTTCTGATATCAATGGGACTCAACCACGATCATGATCGAGTGTCGAAAAGAGATGTGGTTCGATGGCGTGATGTGAAAAAGCGGCGATTCCGTGCGAGTTTTTGCGAATGCGGAAAGCATAAGTATCCACGTCTTTCACACATGGCACCCTTGGCTCATTCCATCTTTGCAAATCGGGCAAGCCGCTCTGATTTTTGGCGAACAGCCGTTGCTCGGTCCCTAGTCTATAAATCCGCACTCCCCACGTAACGGTCACTGAAGGCGGTTTCAGAAAAATATGTCTGAAAATTAGAGGG
>JADHOA010000177.1 GCA_016779185.1 Rubripirellula sp. | reverse complement strand
GACCCGAGGCCGTTTTGGATGCGCGTGGACAGATCGGACTTGTTACCGAATCCTTGCCAGCGGTTGATGCCACCGACCAAGAGATCATTCAGTGGTTTCACCGACACGCGATGGCTGCGGAATGGGATGCCGTGAAAGCAGTGCTTGTTCTACGAGCGGGGCGTGAGGCGGAAGGTCTTTATGCCGCGTTGATTCAGGGGACGAATCATGCCGAATCCGAATTGATTCCTGAGGATGTTCTGGGGCTAGCAGAGGCTGCGCCCACCCAGCTAACCGATTGGCAGGTTGACGCGCTTGCGGGTCTTTTGAAAAAAGCTGCAACGAAAACCAGTACGCAACCACTGATCGATCAATTTCGCCGCGGAACGACCTGGTTTGGTACGGCGGATGATCCGCAAAGAGATCGCACGGTGAGGTTATTACTTGCTGCGGATCTTCCAATTGAGGCATATGAATTTATGCCGTCGTTGGAGTCAGCGCGTGAGTCTGAGAACGCTGTCGTGATGAAGGGGCATGCGGAATACCAACTGGCTCTCGCATCGGATGCTTCCGGTATCGCAGCGGACCAATTAGTTGAAAAAGCGTGGCAGCTTTTTGGGGAGGTTGCCTTAATGCCCACGGCAGATGCTTCGTTACGTTCCAGTAGCCTCGGTCGAGCGGTCGATTTACTACCGCGTGTACCACCGGGTCCGGGGCTAACGTGGCTGCGGGCGTTATTTGAGCATCCTTCCCTAGCGCCGGTGGGCTTACAAGCGGTAGCGTTGAAGGCATTGAAACTGGAGGACGAAAAGTTACCCGAAGCAAGCCGTGCGCAAGCAATCCTGACGATGAAAGAAGCGGTGGATACTCTCTTGGCTCGCGAAGGAGTTGAGGGTGATCAGGTAAAGATTCCACTCAGGATGCTCACCATCGGTTTGCTGTCTCGAGCGGAGAAGGCAATCCAAGAACAGGGTGCAAAGAATGGAGTTTCCGAGGTTGCTGTCCTACTCTTGCGATCCATGCCGGATCAACAGTGGCGTGAGCAGATCGAACCTAGTCTTGTTGGGCGTGCTTTCAAGGCATTCATCGGGGTGGCGTTGATCGCGGACGAAACCGATTTGGCACTCGATCTTCTCAAACAGGGGATCGAGCGACAGTCGACGATGAGTACGGAATTGGCGACGGATTTTCTGAATTTGTGGGTGCAGAGGATGCGAGCGCGAATGGCCGAACCGGTTTCAAGTACAAGTTCGTGGATGTATTCCTATACGCGTCGACAGAGACCTTCGGCGCCTGTGACGCGAGGGTGGCAGAGCCGCAATCTTTCGCGACTTTCGCAGTTGATGTCGCTACTTGATGGGATTGGTGTCGATGGACGTGAACTGCCTGGAGTCGTGAACGCTCTGCAGGCTTGCTATGGATCCACTCAGGCTTTTGAACGCCAAGCGATTGAAGAAATTTTAGGTCCGATCGAAGGAATTCGCGCGCCGGTTGCCGCCACCCTCGCTGGGACCATGCGACAGGGTCTGAGTGGCGATTGGCGTAGCCGCGAGGCTCAGAAAGATGCAGGGTTTGAGCGATCCGATTCGGAGGTCAGAAAGATTGTTGAGGAGGGCTATGATCTCGCTACCGCTTTGGCTGAGGCCGCCGTTAGTAATAGCGAAAACGAGCAAGAGGCGTGGCAGCACGCAACGTTGAAAGCGGCATTGACGTTTGATCGAATGCAATTTCGTGGAGAGCGTGAACAAGACGCAGCTGCCTATGATGCAGCAAGGCAGGTTGTTTTTCGAGCGTTTCGCGACGCGGCCGATCTTTATCGCGGCGCACTCGCCGAAGGGCGGGTACGCGCGAACATGCAGATTTATGATGTCTGGTTCAGTCTCGCGTTGGGTGCAAGTGATCTTGGTGCGTTAACCCTTGAGGATTTGATGACTGAGGGTCTGGAGAACGCGGATCAAATTGATCGAATTCGTGAAGATATTTTGCAAATGTCGGATGATCAGGCGAGATTTCATCTGGGTGAATTTGCTCGCGGGGTTGTTTCGAAATTACCCGAGGCAAAACCCGAGGTGAAGCCACGGTTGTTGCAGGCTGCCTCGCGTGTCGTCGGCGACCATCCTGCTGGTGCACCAATTCGACGTACATTGGACCTTTATGATGAACTAGTTCAGCAAGAGATCCATCTGCAGCTCGCCATTGATGGGAGTGATCGTGTCGGCACGAAACCGTTTGGTGCCGTGTTGACGCTTCAGCACACCGCTTCGATCGATCAATCTGCAGGGGGCTTTGCGCGTTATTTGATGGATTCCTACACAGAATTCAATTCGGGCCAGTGGACCACAATCAATTATCAGGAGCGACTTCGCAAAAGTATTGAGTCTTCGTTTAACGGGAAAGTTGAGTTATTGGGGATTGGTTTTTTTCAACCCATGAACCCTGCCGTTTCTATTCGGGTCGACGGCAAAAGCGGTTGGCAGGAGAAGCCCATGGCCTATCTCGTTCTACGAGCGGTGGACGCTAGCGTTGACCGCTTACCTGAGATTCAGATGGACATGCACTTCAATGATGCGTCCGGGCCGATTGTCTTGCCTGTTGTTTCCAATACCGTTCTCGTGGATGCATCCGCCCAACCATCGGTACGACCGATTGCTGACCTCGTCATCGAGCAGTCCTTGGATCCTCGGCCGATGCTTAACGACAAAGGGGAACGCGAAGTTACGCTTGAAGTGGTCGCGCGAGCGACGGGAGTTCTGCCTGAACTAAAAGATCTCGTTGCTTCGCTCGACGACGCCCTGCCTGGTTACCGTTTCGATGACCTGCAGATCGCGTCTGATCCCGTGGATGTTAGCCAAGCCCATCGTCAGGTAGAGGAGGATGATAGTGATACAACAACCCTTAACCGGTATAGCTACTACGAGAAAAGCCTTCCGAATCTCGATCCAGATGTCGATGGTCGTTTTCGGCTTGGCACGATGCGTAAATGGACGGTGCGTTATGTGCCGGACTCGACCCTTGTAAACACAAAACCAGATGCGTTCCGTTATCCGATTGTTAATCAGGCTGGATTCACCGCGATCAGTTCGTTGCTCAACGCAGACTCGGATGCTTTGCCAGTGTTATTGCGTGAAGAGCGATACAGTTATGACGACTACGATCTTGTTCCAATCAGCGCGGGGCAAGTTGTTTTTGCACCGACGAGCAACACAACTCAATTGCTCAGTTTGGGATTGTCTTTGCTTGGTCTTGCCGGTGTCGTTGGCTATTTCATTTTTCTGCGGGGTCGAGGAAAGACAGAGACAGAAAACCCAACGATTCTCTCGCTGCCCGAAACACTGACCCCTACGGCGGCAGCGCTGTATTTAACGCGTTTTCAGCGTGAAAACCAAGCAAGTTGGTCGGCCGATGAATTGTTGGAACTGCGTAGGGATATCGATCGATTGCAACAGGTACATTTCTCGGTGGTGAATCACGACGACAACGATCGTTCGGTGGCCGGCAATCCCGACTTGAAACAGCTAGTCAATCGTTGGGCGAAACGGATGGAAGCGAGTAACCCTGAGGGCTAGATAAAATTAGTTTGCGGGTAGTTTTTTCAATGAAGCCGGCAGGTATCTGAAAATGGATACCTGCTTCGATGGCACTGATCCTCGAGAGTCGGCTTGGCTATGACCTTGAAGAATCAGTGTTTTGACATCGTTAATCATCTTTGAGACTCGATCTGCTTGTTCTTTTGCTAAGTTGTTGGACTCCGCTGGATCGACGGTGAGGTTGTATAGCTGAACGAACGGATAACGTTCCAGTTGAGTATGCGAATTTGGTGCTTGGTGGTATTCCTGTAATGCTGCCTTCCAGGCATCATCCGATGCCGGTTGGTTCCCCCAGATTCCAGAGGCGCCGCTTCCCGGGCAAAGAATCAATTTCCAGTCTCCTTTTCGATAGGCAAATCCGCGACTTCCTTGCAGCAGGATTGATTCGCGTGGCTTGGTTGGATTTTTTTCTGAGGTGGGTGGAAGAAGGCTGATCGAATCAGGGCCGACTGCCAGACTTTTGGACTGGTTTGTTCGCGAGTCTGTTACCTTTGTGAACGTAGCGTCATCAATTGTCGCTAAGAGATCTACCAGACCAACGATCTGATCAGATGTTAGGCCAGCTGCTACGCGTTCGGGCCAGCGAAGGATGAGGGGCACTCGAAAGGCACCCTCGTAGGCCGAGAACTTATATCCCCGTAAGCCACCTGCGGCGTAGTGCCCCTTTGCCTCTAGTTGCTTCATTTGAAGCGGAATTGCGCGTCGTCCAGCACCCGCGTAGGATGCCGGTCCATGGTCAGATGTAACAATCACTAATGTGTTATCGGCTTGCTTGGTTCTCTCGAGGGCATCAAGGATTCTTCCCACGGTATGGTCGGTGTTCATGACGAAGTCACCATAGACCCCTAAACCACTTTTGCCGAGAAACTCATTCGCAGGACTGGTTGGAGTGTGCGGAGCCGTGAGGCCAACGAATAAGAAAAACGGTTGGTCTCGCTCTTCTTCGATAAACCGAGAAGCCTCGGTAGCAATTCGATCAAGGACTTCGTCGTCTTTGAAATCGTGGGAGGCAGGGCCCATCCGTGCGAATGCAGACCAGCCTTTTACTGCGGTAACATCACCGACCCATTGATGATCCCTGATGAATGCATAGGGGTACATGTCAAGTGATCCGGGCAGGATGAAACTGTTTGCAAAACTGTACTGTCGTGGACCTACCCTGATCGGACTGTTGTAATCCACCGTTCCGATATCCTGCCTTTGGTTGTCGAAGGTAGTCATCGAGGTGCCCAGATGCCACTTGCCGACGTATCCGGTTTCATATCCACGATCTGAAAGCATTTTTGCGATGGTGGGGTGCGTTTGTGGGATCTGCAGTCCAAGAAATCCCCATGGCCCACCGGGCTGTGGTGGGGGAAATCGAAATGCATAGCGTCCCGTCATCATGCTTATCCTTGACGGAACGCAAACGGATGCGGTTGCGTAAGCTTGGGTATATCGAACACCCTGAGTGGCAAGACGGTCGAGATGAGGTGTCTCAATTCTGCAGAGGCCCTGACCAAAGCATTTTACGTCACCATAACCGAGGTCATCTGCAACAATGACAAGGACGTTTGGTTCGTTCTCTGTGGCGTAGGTTGGCGGTGAAGCAATCGCATTGGCTAACACACAGGTTAGAAACAGCGGGTGCGGCAATCGTGTTGGATGAGGCATTGCGTCGTGCGGCGTGAGGATCGACGGGTAACTATTTAATTAATAGATAGGTTTCTAGTAGTCGTAGAATAGTGAATCGCGTGTCCGATCGCATTATCTCTCATGCGATCGTCAAGTCGATGAGAACGTTCTTTAGACATCCGGTTTTATTTGCAGTGTTTGAATTTGCACCGATACAGCTCAAAGTATTAGGTCAAACCCACGATTAGTGCTTTGGACGAGACTGATTGGAACGTTTATGATTCCACTGCAATCGCGTGGTTAGTGTGTGGTTAGTGCTTATTTGGATGACGGAATTACAAGATGAAGATTCAATTGGCTGGCTTTTCTGTTGCAATCGCGGTGATCGTGCTGACAACCAAGGGATTAGCGGGGGATTCATTCGAGCCTTACACGAACCGGGATCAAGTTCCGCAAACAGCTCAGCAATTATGGGCTCAGTATGACGCATCGACCGAGCCATTGGACATCGAGGTGGTCAAGGAGTGGAACAATGGGGACGTGACCACGCGATACGTCACCTTTACCGTAGGAACGTTCAAAGGTCAGCCAGCGAGAATTGCTGCGTATTACTCATTTCCCAATCTAGGTGGATCTCATCCAGCGTTTGTTTGGTCGCATGGTGGAGGGCAGCGGGCTGAGAGGCAAAGAGGTGTTTACTTCGCTAGGCAAGGATATGCGACGGTCGATATCAATTGGCTAGGGCGACCGATGGAGGATGACATCGAGGTGAATACGGATTGGGGGAGGGTGGATCCGACTCAGGGACCGCAGTTCTACCCTAAGGCTCTTCGATCGTCTTGGAAATTGAATCTCGAGCCGGACGATTACACCATTGATCAAGTTACCAGTCCTCGCAATTCAAATTGGTTTTTACTTTCGGTTGCGGGTCGACGTGCGATCACGTTTTTGGAATTGCAACCAGAGGTTGATTCGGCCCGGATTGGATTCGCCGGTTATTCAATGGGCGGGATGGTGACGGCCCTCTGTGCTACTGATAAACGTTTGCGTGCCGTGGCACCGTTTGTTGGTGGTAGCGGATTCAAGCACATTGATTTTATAGGCGGTATCGAAGGCAGTAGTTTGCGACGTCAGATCGGAGACAATGTTGATTTTTACTCTCGCACCATTGACGCTAGTGCTTATTGGCCGAATGTTAACGTTCCGGTGCTCTTTGTGAGTTCGTCTAACGATTTTCATTCAACCTTTGAACGAATCTACCAGTCGATGCATCTTTTGGGGCATGCCGATTGGCGAGTGACGACAAATCTGCATCAAAATCATGGTCCGGGGCCACAGCAATGGGGCCTGTTAAATCTTTGGTTTGATCGATATCTGAAGGGGCAGGAGGTAGCGATACCAAAGAGCCCTTTGACACGAGTGGTGAGAAGGGATGGCGATACTGTTTTTTCGGTTTCGCCCGATCTTGTCGACCGTTTGGACTCAACATCGATCTACTACAGCCATGATCCGAATTCACGCACTCGTTTCTGGGTGTCTGCGGATGTGGTTCGTTCGGCAGCTGGATTTGAAGCCAAGATTCCTATCCGCGCGGGGTTACCCACCTTTGCCTTTGCAACCTGCACTTACAAACTTCCCGAGGTGGTTGATCTACAGAACGGGCAGACGGATACGATCTCCATCAACTCCGACGAGTTCCTTCACATTCCTGATCAACTCGATCTGCGTTTGCGGCAGCATTTGGCCGAGACAAATGTATTGATCGAATCCGCCTCGGACATCGCTGAGAATTGGTCCAGTCGTGATGGGAAGACAATCAAGACCTACCAACTGCAAAGTCCTTTTTTAAATTTTTCGCCTGCCAGCAAAATGAAATTGTTTGTCGATCACGCGTCGAAGCGAATGTCGATTCGGATCAAGGTGTCCGGGAAATTTCTCGATCGGAAACTAAGCCAAGGCGATTATCAAGCGGTGAAATTAATCGAGAGTGATTCTGGCAATGTGGTGACGCTTGGGCCTGCGGACTTCAAGGGTGACAGTTCTGTACCAATGGATTGGACGAAAGTGGCTACCCTCGAAATTACACTGATTGATCTCGAAGCTCGAGATGCCGTTCGTCTCTACCCGCCAAACGATTCTCACTATCTGAAGCGTATTGAATTCGTGAATTGAAGACTCAATGGTTCTGCAGGCATATGTGAGGTTTTTGTGGCGAAACGGATTTTTAAACTGTCGGTTCCCAAAAATTTTTGTTGTTAGTGTAGATTGGTTGCCCTATCCAATTAGTTAGGTGCGTGTCTTAATGGACTGGTTGGTTGTACAGCGAGTAGAACAATTAACGCACGGTCAGATTTCGTTGACGCCCCGTTTACGTTCAAATGTGTTGATTCGACGGATTTCCGCCGTCCCATTGTGTTGGATTTTCCGCGTCGCTTCATTCCCCTCAATTTCATTCGGAGTCTAAGATGCGACAGGATAGGTTTGGTTTATTGGGTGCTATCGTTGTTTTTCTTCTGAATACAGCTTTTGCACAAAGCGGGGACCAATCCGACGTTGGTAAACGAGCGTCCGATGCCATGAAGTTTGAGGGGTTGCGGAGAAGTGAACAAATTCTCGAGCTGCACGTTCATCAGCATGTGTTTGATGACGCTGCGCGGCTGCAACTAGGCCTCACACAGTTTCTTGTGGCGGTGGAGAATCTCGGTCGCGGTCTTTACCGATACGGTTTGATTTCAGGCGGTTCCGAGGCGATGTTCCTACGGATGCCTATTCCGAAGAACGAAAATCCCTCCGAGATTGATTGTGCAGAGTTCTTGCTGCTAATCGATCGATTTCAGAGTGATTTAATGAAGGCTGAGGGAACACTAGCCATGGTGCAGACGGATGATGTGAAAGTGCCATTGAAGCTTGCCGATGTGGTGTTTCGGTTTGGGCCGTCGCATGTGACGGGCACCTCTCTGGTGAGTGTGATCGAGAGCCTTCGCCAAGGTGGGCTGAATATCACAAAGGATAACCCCGAGTATTTGATGAAATTTGACCGCGGAGATGTGGCTTGGTTGCGATCTTACTGTCACTTACTCTCCGGAATGGTTGATGTGTATCACGCCTATGATTTTACTTT
>JADHOA010000176.1 GCA_016779185.1 Rubripirellula sp. | reverse complement strand
GGGATCAGCTGGGCGAATGTGTCCAAGCTTCCGGATTTGCATCGCTCGGAGAATTAGCTGCATCCCTTTCCGTGAGCGAATCAACGATCAGACGAGATCTCGAGATCTTAGAGCGTGATGGATTGGTGAAACGAACTCACGGTGGTGCGTTTTGGACGGGTGAATCGGAAACCATGGAGGTTTTCAGAACTCGTCGAGATGACCACTGGATGGCAAAGTCAGCGATCGGGCGAGAGGCGGCAAAGCTTATCGAAGACCACGACACGATCCTGCTCGACGGCGGTAGCACCACCTACGAACTAGCACGACAACTTGTTGGACGGCCGCTTCAAGTGGTCACCAACAGCCTGCCGGTTGCCCATCTCCTTTCGTCCAGTGATTCGATTGACCTCGTGATCATCGGTGGATGCGTTCGCGGACGCACAGCAGTGACGATTGGACCGATGGCAGATGCAATGCTGCACAGCATAAACGTTGGCAAAGCTTTTCTTTCAGTCGCTGGCATTACCGATCGTGGCTACTTCAATAGCAACATGATGCTCGTCGAAAGCGAGAAAGCGATGCTAGCTGCTGCTGACCAAGCCATTGTGGTAGCAGACAGTAGCAAATTTGGTCGAGTCAGCCTGAGCCGATTGTGTGGATTACAGGAAGTGCACGGCGTTGTGACCGACACAGATTTACAAACCAAGTGGAAAGATCACCTCGAGCTTGCTGGCGTTGACCTACGGTTAGCACAGTCCTCGAGACAAAACTCAAACACGACGTCAACCATCAGTCATTCAAAATAGGATTCCTAGAGTTGACCACCCTAAACCCTGCCATTGATCGCGAATACATCGAACAGCTAGTGCGAACAGCGATTCGTTCATCGCAATCAGCCATAAACGAGCCCTCCGCCGCAATTCGGACTGCATCCGACCACAACTCACCTCCGGGATGGGTCAACGGTGAGCCAAATCTACGGGTAAGCATTTCTGCTCGTCACTGTCACCTAACCGACGAACATGTCGAAATCCTATTCGGACGCGGTTCGGTTTTAGAACCCGACAAAGATCTCTATCAAGACGGCTTTTACGCGGCAAAACAAACGGTGATGGTTGTTGGCCCTCGTCGTCGAATGCTGCCCAACGTTCGCGTCCTCGGGCCAACCCGATCGGCTAGCCAAGTCGAACTTGCGTTAACGGATTCAATCTCGCTCGGCATTAATGCTCCGATTCGACACAGTGGCGATATCCAAGGCACACCAGGGTGTGTGCTGGTCGGGCCAGCTGGCACAGTCCAATTGGATCGCGGAGTGATTCGCGCTGCTCGTCACGTTCACATGAACGGATCGGACGCAGCACATTACGGCGTCAGTAACGGCGACATGATGCAGCTTCGAATTGTAAGCCCCAGCTGCAGTGTGACGCTTGAAGATGTACTCGTGCGAGAAGATCCTGCGGCAAAACTTGAAGTTCACATCGACACCGATGAAGGCAATGCGTGCAACCTTGACTCGGCAACCGAAGTAATCCTCAAAAAATCCGGTTGTAAGTGCCACGGCCACTGAAAATCGACCACACAACGAACACACAACGAACACATGTTTTCTCACGGTCGTTTCCAAAAGAAATGATCAAACCTCCTTTTCTGTAGGCAGAACCTAAGATGGCAAAGATTAGTGAAGCTTTAGGGATGATCGAGACCAAAGGGTTTGTTTCCCTTCTCGAAGCATCCGATGCGATGATGAAAGCCGCCAACGTGCAATTCCTTGGTTGGGATAAAGTTGGCAGCGGATTGGTCAGCGCTTTTGTGACCGGCGATGTTGCTGCTGTCAAAGCTGCGACCGATGCAGGTGCGGCTGCTGCAGGTCGAATCGGTGAAGTGGTAAGCGTTCAAGTCATTCCACGACCACACGAAGATCTTTCTAAGGTATTGAAAACCCCGATTACAGCAAAGAAATAGTGCTCGCGGCCTTGTAAGCATTCCACTTGCTTCCTGCCGCCCCATTATTTCTCGAACACATTTACTTTAAACCACAACTTTTGAATCACAAAGAGAACACTCATGAACGATGCAATTGGCTTGATCGAAACCAAAGGCCTTTTGTCTTTGATCGAAGCTACTGACGCGATGGCGAAGGCTGCAAATGTTGAAATCGTTAAACGCGTTGACATCGGTGGTGCCTACGTAACGACGATTGTTAGCGGTGACGTCGGAAGCGTGCGTGCAGCTGTAGAAGCAGGTGCGGCAGCAGCTTCGCAAGTTGGCGAACTTGTAAGCAGCCACATTATCCCTCGTCCCTCCGAAGGATTGGCAAAAGCTTTTTTGGCATAACGGCGAACCCTCAGTCCGCGATTGTCCCCGAGACGACAGCAGAATCATCGCTTCTCGAAGCGTTCGCCTCCGATGCTCAGCTACCGCTGAGCTTCCTTGAACCATCCCCCGTAACCACCAACCCAAAAGCTCCCGTGCTTGTCCTCGTCGCAAACTTAGGCTCCACAAGTTTCAAGTATCGTTTGTACGACATGTCCAACGAAGAGTGCTTGGCGCGCGGAGCTGTTGATCGCATCGGCCAATCCGAGAGCAACTGTGTTGTAGAAATTGGGCAGTGGAAAGACGAACGTCAGATTCCAGTCGAGGACCACGGCGTTGCAGTGACTGCGTGCCTGCAGCAGCTAACCGATCCTCAACATGGTGTCCTGAACGATGCTTCCGAAGTCGCCGCGATTGGATTCAAAGCAGTCCATGGCGGTCGCTTGTCTGGTGTTTTTCGAGTCGATGATGATGTACTCGAAGCAATGTCGGAGATGAATGCCGCGGCGCCTGCGCATAACCCTCCCTATATCGCAGCGATGCGATCCATGAGAGAGAAATTGCCAGGCATTCCTTTGGTTGCAGCGTTCGAAACGGACTTTCACCAAACGATTCCAGCGAGTCGTCGCGAATACGCGATTCCCCGTGATTGGGCTGATGAATTCCATATCCGTAAATATGGATTTCACGGCGCGAGCCATCGCTACATCGCGACTCGATCGGCTGAACAACTTGGACGCAAAGATGCCCGAATCATTTCTTGCCATCTTGGCGGTAGTAGCAGCTTGACGGCGATTGAATCTGGTCGAAGTGTGATGACCACCATGGGGATGACTCCCCAAACTGGTCTCCCACAAAACAATCGAGTCGGTGACTTTGACCCGTTTGCGATTCCACTGATTATCGAACGCACCGGAATGAGTTTGGACGAGGTGCTTTCACACCTTGCCAGCCACGGAGGCTTACTTGGTCTCAGCGGCGTCAGCGGTGACATTCGCGATCTCGAACAAGCTGCCGATCAAGGAAATGCTGGAGCTCAATTAGCTCTTGATGTCTTTGTTCAAGAAATCCGTCGCCACCTCGGTGGCATGCTTGTTGCAATGGGTGGAGCTGACGCAATCGTCTTTACAGGCGGTATCGGTGAGAAAGGCTCTCGCATTCGTGCAGCAGTCTGCGACGGTCTTGAGCAATTAGGGATCACCATGGACGCCGAGGCAAATCGAGCGGTCAACGGCGAATCAAGTTTCCACAGTTCCGATAGCAAAGTTGAACTGTGGGTCATTCCAACCAACGAAGAAATCATCGTCGCACGACAGTGCATCGATGTGTTGAATCGGTAGACCAAACAAGGCATCACAAGAAATGTTTGTTGCGAAAGTCACCGGTTCGGTTGTCAGCACTCAAAAAGTCGCGTCGATGACCGGACATAAATTGTTAGTAGTTGAGCCCTACAGGCTTGACGAAAAAAAAAGAAATGCACTCGTTACCACAGGTCGAACGTTTATTGCGGTTGATACGTTGGGATCGGGTGAAGGCGATTTCGTGCTAATCACACAGGGCAGCAGCGCAAGACTCACACCAGAGACGAAAACGCTTCCCATTGATGCTGTGATTATCGGCATTGTCGACAAGGTTCACATCGATAAACAGGCAGTCTTCTCGCGAGACAAATCCTGATCCACACGGGCTTGAAACACACAACTTAAAAAATGCAATACGACGAAAATATCATTCGGAATGTAGTGGCTCAGGTATTGGCCGAAGTCGGACCGATGCCACCAAGCCGTAACCGAAACGTCCCAAACGCTGCGGGTCGACATGGAATCTTTCAAGATGCTGAATCAGCAGTGAATGCTGCACGAGCAGCGTTTGAACAGTTTCGCGACCGATCGATTGCCGATCGTAAACGAGTGATTGAAATCATTCGTCGCATTTCCATCGAACAGTGTGAAGAACTCGGCACGATGGAAATGGAAGAAACAAAAATTGGTCGTCTCGAGCATAAAATCGAAAAGCTTCGCACTCTTGGTGAGCAAACGCCAGGAGTTGAAATGTTGGAAACAAAATGCTTTAGCGGAGATCACGGCCTCGCTGTGATTGAGCGAGCACCCTTTGGTGTGATTGGTGCGATCACGCCCGTCACCCACAGCTTGCCGACCATCACGGGTAACGCGGTTAGTATGCTTGCTGGCGGCAATACCGTGGTGGTGAATCCTCATCCTTCGGGCAAACGAGTAGCGGTGGAGGGTGTTCGACGATTCAATCAAGCGATTGAGCAAGAAATCGGAATCGACAACCTGATCTGCGTTATCGCTGAACCGACTCTTGAGTCGGCAGAAGCGTTGTTTAAGCATCGCAGTGTTGCGTTGATCTGTGTCACCGGCGGTCCAGCGGTTGGTCGTGCAGCTCTGCGAAGTGGAAAACGGGCGATCGTAGCAGGACCGGGAAACCCTCCGGTTGTCGTCGATGAAACCGCTGACCTCGATAATGCGGCTCGCAGCATTATCCAAGGCGCTTCCTATGACAACAATCTACTGTGCATTGCCGAAAAAGAAGTCTTTGTCGTTGAAGAAGTATTTGACGACATGATGTCGGCGATGCGACGCGCCGGTGCAGTGGAGCTTAATGCGAACCAGATTGCCGACCTGACATCCAAAGCGATTGTTAAAGTCGGAGACGATCAACACGACGCTGCGTGCAAGGATTTCATTGGGCAAAACGCCTCGGTTCTAGCAAAAGCGGCGGGTCTCTCGATTGATGATTCCGTGCAGTTGGTTTTCGGAGAAACCGACGAAAATCATCCCTTTGTGAGTGTCGAACAAATGATGCCCTTTATTCCTTTTGTGCGTGCGAGAAATGTTGATCACGCCATCGAACTTGCACAAAAGCATGAACACGGCTTCCGACATACCGCAATTATCCACTCTCGCAACGTACACAACATGACCAAAATGGGGCGTCAGCTAGATACAACGCTGTACGTCAAAAACGGAGCGAGTATGTCAGCGCTCGGCTTGGGCGGGGAGGGTTACCTTTCCTTCTCCATTGCTGGACCAACAGGTGAAGGTGTCACAACTGCAAACACGTTCACGCGTGAACGACGCTGCAGCATGATTGACGAACTTCGAGTGGTATAAACGAACGGACTTATCATCATGCAACCCGCTCGTGTTCTCGGATCGGCTCGCGCGACCATCAAACATCACAGCCTTGATGGACAACGACTTGTCATTATCAACCTGTTGACCGCAGATGGCTCACCGGATGGCCCTCCGCTAATTGCACTTGATCACCTTGGTTCTCGACCAGGGGATTGCGTGATAGTTACCAGCGATGGCAAGTATGCACGTGAATTAACAGGGCAAGCAACGAACCCCGCTCGATGGACCGTGATGGGAATTGTGGATTAAGACGGAATGACCGCTCAACATACAAGCGAAACGAATCAACTCGACCAGTATGCGATCCGGAGGATTGCAGAAAGGGTGATTGCTGGTCTTCTCGCGGAGAAGAATCCTGCAGTCGTTGCAACCCCATCTTCTTCGTCCCGGACCGATCGCTCGGCAACCCTCATTGAATCGAAAGTAGTCTCGGCGGATCAATTGATCCGGCTTTCGAGAAACCATGCGATTGCTTTGATCCGGCACGATGCTGTGGTCACACCAGCAGCCAAGGACGAGGCCAAATCGCGAGGAATTCAAATCACACGAATTGAAAAAGCCTCGACAGCGGGTACCGCGAAAACAGGCGAGAAAGCAGAACCGCATTTCCCAATCATTGACCAGCAGCAACCCAAGCGAGCCCAAGCAATCGCGATACAGTTGCTCAAGCGAGGTATCAAACATCAACCACCTCGCATCATTCTAAGCGACACACCCGCAAAATCATTACATCACGAAATTAGTAACGGTGGTGAAGTTGCGGTGATGATCGGCGCAATTGAAGAGGTTGCACGCTTTTCGAAAGAGCTAAGCGTCACCACATGGGTCCTCGACATGAAACGCCTCAGCTTTATTCAAGCGGTGAATGTCTCCGCAGCTATCGCACGAACCGGGGGTCTCAAATCGTGAAACTTGCTAGGACTATTGGAACACTGACGCTTTCAAGATCGCACCCAACTCTTCAGGGCGCAAAATTTCGCTGCGTGGAAATCGTCGACGACATCAATCGAATCGATGCCGAGTCTCTTGGCGGTGACACCGTTATTGCTTGGGATCTTTGCGGCAGCGGACTTGGTGATCTAGTGGGACTTGCTGAGGGACCAGAATCCACTCAACCGTTCTATCCAGACGTGAAACCACTTGACGCTTCAATCGTCGCATTAATCGACGAGGTCTCGATTTCCTGAAAATACGGCAAATTACTCGACAATCCCTATTTTGTGATCAACCCTTACAGTATCGCAAGCAACGGGCGTCCAAGCCCCACGCGAAAATCACCTTCTGAGAACGAAAATGCAGAATTTACACAGCATTAAACAAGACATCTGCGACATTGGAAGCCGCATCTACAACCGACAATTCGCCGCTGCAAATGATGGAAACATCACGGTGCGTGTGAGTGAAAATGAAGTCCTTTGCACGCCAACACTTCATTGCAAAGGTTACCTGAAGCCTGACGATATCGCGCTGATCGACATGCAAGGGAATCAAATTTCTGGCCGCAAAAAACGATCGAGTGAAGCTTTATTGCATCTAGAAATTTACCGACAACGCGAAGACATCAAAAGTGTTGTGCATTGCCATCCGCCGCATGCAACCGCCTTCGCCATCGCACGCGAACCAATTCCGCAATGCGTTTTACCGGAAGTTGAAGTATTTCTGGGTGATGTGCCTATCACTAAGTATGAAACTCCTGGCGGGCAAGCATTTGCTGACACGATCCTACCCTTCGTTAATAAAACGAACGTGATGATTCTTGCAAATCACGGAACCGTGAGTTACGGCGAAACAGTTGAACAAGCATATTGGTGGACCGAGATTTTAGACTCTTATTGCCGAATGCTGATGCTTTCTCGGCAGCTTGGAAACGTCTCTTTCTTGAGCGGTGAGCAGTCGCAAGAACTTTTGGATCTGAAGGATAAATGGGGATACAAAGACCCACGAAACACTCCTGAATACGACAACTGCGATATTTGTGCTAACGATGTCTTCCGGGACTCGTGGGCTGCAGCTGGTGTTGAAAGACGAGCTTTCCCTGCTCCACCTGCACTCAAAAAGACAGCAGCTCCGGCAACAACTGGAGAAAGCAGCAGTTCTGAAGACGCTTTGGTCAAAGCGATTACCGACGAAGTCATTCGCCAAATGCAAACCAACTAGTCGACGCTTAGCTCATCGGCTCTTGATCAACGGAGATTGCTTGCTGGTCAGCTCGAGCAAATCGGCAAAAACTATCTCCTCACCGTATTAACTCCCATTCATTTTGCGTAAAGATATCCCCCATGAAAGTCTCAATCATCGGTGGCGGCGGCCTCGTTGGATCCTGTGCAGCTTTTGCTCTTCAATGCAGTGGAATTGCTCGAGAAATCGCGTTACTTGATGTAAACCAAGAACTGGCTGTCGGCCAAGCGCTCGATATGCAACATGGTGGCCCTAGCGTTGCAGACCAAACGATCGTCGGTGGTGGGTACGAGCATATTCCTGACAGCGATGTCATTTGCATCACCGCAGGACTGCGTCGAAAACCAGATGAATCGCGACTCGATTTGATCAATCGCAATACAGATCTGTTCATGCAAATCCTCAGCGACGTCAAAGCCGCAGGTCCCAAGTCTAGTGCGATCATTTTGGTTGTCAGCAATCCAGTTGATATCCTCACTTATGTCGCCGCCAAAGAATTGGGACTGCCGTGTGATCAGGTCATCGGCCTTGGGACACAATTAGATACAATCCGATTCTGCTCTTTAATTGCAGAACAATTGAATGCACCACCGACCCAGACCACGGCTCTGATTCTGGGCGAGCATGGTGATTCAATGGTTCCGATCTGGAGCAGTGCAACGATCGCTGGACTACCGCTTGATCGTT
>JADHOA010000175.1 GCA_016779185.1 Rubripirellula sp. | reverse complement strand
AATCGTCGCTGAATAGTTGTTGTGTTCCGCTGCAATCAGCTGTTTCGCCAAAAATTGCATGTAGTAATTCTGTTCGCCCTGATCCAACAAGTCCGGCTATGCCTAATCTCTCGCCGCGGTGCAGCGTAAGTGATACATCGGTTAGACGCCTGCCGTCAGCGAGGTGTTTGATCTGAAGTGCAGGCGTCGTGGTGCAATATGATTTGAATGATGAGGACTCGCGTTCTTTAGTTTTTTCACCAGTGATCCAACCCAGTAATCGATCATGATTAATCGAAAAGTTTTCTGCTGTGGTGATTTTTACTCCATCACGCAGAACCGTAATTCGATCCGCGAGATCCGTGAGTTCCTTTAAGCGGTGAGAAATAAAAACAATACCTATCCCTCGATTCTTCAGGACACGAAGCCAGCGAAAAAGTCTGTCGCACTCGACCGCATTTAAGCTATTCGTGGGCTCGTCTAAGATGAGCAACTTGGAATCACGTGCAAGAGCGATCGCAATTTGAACTAATTGCTGTTCTCCAGCACCAAGCGTAGCAACTTTAGCTGATGGATTAATGTCGGTCAGGCCAATCTTTTCAAAAACGTTGCTGGTTCGTTCTTGTAACTCTTGGTCTTGGATGACTCCGATGCGCGTTGGTAGTTCACCAAGAAATATATTTTCGGAAACGGTTAATGTGGAAACCAATGATAACTCTTGATGCACGATTTGAATCCCAGACTGCATCGCGTCTTTAAGAGTTTTCGGTTGGTACTCGTCGCCGCAGATTTGCATTTCTCCTGAGTCAGGATGAATAAGCCCGGCGATGATTTTACATAACGTACTTTTTCCCGCTCCGTTTGCTCCAATTAAACCGTGTATCTCTCCGTGCAATACCTCAAAATCAACGCTTTCTAAGACTGGTACTGCGAATCTCTTAGAGATGTTTTTTGCTGAAAATAAAACAGACGGCATTATGATGGATCTATATCTTTGATGATCAGGTCAACAGGCGTCTGAGTATTTGCTGTGACATCCGTCTGTTTTTCTAACAACTTGATTGCGATTTCAATGCCAAAGACCGCTAATTCTGAGGCGTGTTGGTCAGCGGTAGCAAGGACGGTTCCGTTTTCTAATAGTTTTTTCATTGCACTAATATTATCAAACCCAATAACTTTGATTTCATTTGCGCGGCCACTGGATTTGATTGCCGCTACTGCCCCAAGTGCCATGGAGTCATTTGAAGCAAGAATTGCCGTAATATCTGGGAATTCTCGAAGCATTGACGAGGTAATTGTGTTGGCTTTATCGGTTTCCCAATCTGCGGACTGGCTGGAAACAATCTTTAGATTGTTCTCTTTCGCTGCGTCTTCAAAACCAAGTCTTCGCTGTATGCCGTTATATGCGGTTGTTTTTCCCTCCAAAATCGCAACTTTATCTCCCGGATTCAGTTGGCTAGCGAGGTAGTTGCCAACCATTTTCGCACCTGCTCGATTGTCAGGTCCTACAAATGGTATGTTTACCGACTCTTTTTCCATCACAGTTTTATCAAGTTGGTTATCAATATTAACAACAACGACTCCCGCTTCCATAGCGCGTCGAAGTGATGGGATTAAAGCCTTTGAATCTGCTGGGGCAATAACAATCGCATCTACTTTCGAAGCCACCATTTCGTTGACCAAAGCCACTTGTCGTGCCAAATCAGTTTCATCTTTGATGCCGTTGCAGATTAGTTCATAGTTTTGATTTTCTGCTTGGTGTTCCCTAGCACCCTTTTCCATTGTCGCGAAAAATTCATTCGCTAAAGACTTCATGATAAGTCCGATGCGAGGCTTTTTGGACAAGTCCTCATTTGACTCGTTGCGTGTGATCCTATTTGTTGCTTGATTACAACCAATGAGGTTAACAACGCAGCAAACGATCAAGAATTGATGAAGGGTAATTAGTCGCGAAATCATTATTTTTGATGTCCATAAAAAGATAGGATCTCTTCGTTGGTAGGCATGCTTGTTTGAGCACCATTTCGAGTCGCTGATAGTGATCCTGCAATTGACGCATATCTAGCTGACCGATACACACACTTGGTATTTGAGAATTTCACCGCGAAAGCACCGGCAAAGGCGTCTCCCGCAGCAGTGCTGTCGATCGCCTTGACTTGGTTTGGAGGGATGAAGTGGGAGCGTTGACCATCATGCACAAGGGTTCCTTTATCTGACATCGTGATGATGACCGTTTTGGGGCCAAGCTTGAGTAGTTTGACCGCTGCTTTTTCAGCATCTTGAATATTTTTTACCGGTAGATCGGTTAGTATTTCTGCTTCTGTTTCGTTTGGGCAGATGAAATCAACATCAAAGATGTCATGCTGAATCGCATCAATGGTGACCGGTGCAGGATCTAATAAGATTGGCACATTAGATTGTTTTGCGATTTTTATAGCACGTTCAACGGTAGCAATCGGGATTTCCAGTTGTAGTAATACGATATCGCAATCTTGTATCAAAACTTGGGTTGTGTCTAAGTCGTTTGGTGAAAGGTAGGCGTTGGCGCCTGCCGACACAACGATCGAGTTTTGTCCACGTTGGTCGACCATAACCGCGGCGAATCCACTATCGCATCCTGCAGTCCGAAAGACATTTGAAGTATTTACATTGTGAGCATCTAGATTGACAGTCAACTGATTTGCAAAAACATCATCGCCAACTCTACCGATCATAAAAACGTCTCCACCTGCCTTCGCGGCGGCTACTGCCTGATTTGCACCCTTGCCGCCAGGGATATGCGCTGTTCCGGTGGAGAGTATCGTTTGGCCGGGAAGAGGTAGCTGATTGCATTGGAAGACGGAGTCCATATTTAGGGATCCAATGACGGCAATTTTTGGGGATCGCATCCTTGGTATTCCTTTCCGTCAAAAAGTAGTAGATGGAGGTTGGCTAGCAAGACCAACCATCGTCTCGATTACTTGAATTTGCTGCTTGGAAGAGAGTTTTAAGTAGCGATGTTGTCCGTCAGGTTTGGCGTTAAATTTCGTCAGCCCGGAATCGTCGACGGTGACAACACCTGCCGGCGACAATGCAAAGTAGCCACGTTTTGGCCTGACAGCGTATAAAACACTAGTGAGATCCCAAGTTGGTCGATCATGGGGCGGAGGATTGTATGCGTAGTAAGCGTCTTTCAGCGGATGATGTGCTGTGTAATTAAAGTCCTTTTCAATGCTTTCGTGCGGGTAGGGCAACGCGATTCCAATTTCGAATCCACTCCAAATCACCGGTGTTGGCCAGTGACTAGCGAGAAATTTTGCGGAATTTAGATCCTTCACAATGTTGTATTCTCTATGGTCTTGGGGATTACCTGCGGCATCGTTTATCTTCTGAAAGGCACCGGCCATCATCGAGAGCAAAGATACTTTTTCTCGAATCAAATCAACGCCACTTGACTCGCTGATCTCATCTGCCGGTGATCGTAAAAGATTTGCAAGGTTCGTAGAAAAACCGACTTGAACAATGGCGATGGATTGATCTTCTGCATCCGACAGTAATTCTCTCAAAAGCTTTACTGCGTCTTTCTTTACAACGTCATGTGGGTAGATTGGATCACCATTAATGGTTGCATCAACCAAGCTGTTAAAACTTCCTAGCTCGGGAGTAACGCCACTATTGCAAATTCCAATTGGAATTTCACCTCGTCCGTAAAACGTATTAACGGCGTCAGTGAATGCTGATGCTTTGGCATGATCTTTTGTGATAGTGACCGCTAGTAATTCACATTCCCTTCGGCTCTGGAGTGCATGTATCATTCCCAATGCCAAGACATCATCAACGTCATTTCCGATGTCAGTGTCAAAAATTATTTTTTGGGGAGTCGGAACATTTGAATCGGCTATTGATGAATTTCCGTGACTAAATAACAAGATCGCGATAGCGATCGACCATGCTATTTTGCAATTCGTGGAGTAAGTGTTCATGTCGGGAGGAGCGGTGTGAGTGGACGGATTGGAAAGCGAGATATTGGAAAGCCAGTCAATTAGATTTGACGACTCACATCATCCGACGATTTTAAAAGATTACGAGCATGCGAAGTTTTCGTGACTAAAACTAGCAACCTTTTTGCAAATTCCGGTTGATTCGATGTCTTACGAAACGCCCGCATCGACGGCGATTAAGGTTAATTCCAACTGTAATACGGTAACGCCTCGTCGCTAACTTGATTTGGCAATAACTCCACAAAGCCTGAACTCTGCCCCAATGCCACAAGGTCACCAGATCCCTTGTTATCGCATAGCGAAATATTTCCGTCAGATGATTGACGCACTAGCCTAAACCAGTGTAAAGGAATGGTTTTTTCGTCTGAGTTTTCTACTCGAACTGAAGGTGGAGTTTGATTCCAGTGTTTAGCGCCTGCCATGTATTTCATGAGTGGAATGCCTATTCGGAAGCACCCAATCATTGCGCTCACTGGATTGCCTGGAAGACCGAGAATCAATTTTCCAGTGTTAGTAGCAGCGCCTAGGATTGGTTTTCCTGGACGGATCGGTAATCCATGAAAAATCAGATTGGCACCCAATGTATCAACCACCTCAGGCACGTGATCATGATCACCGACAGAGACACCGCCGGTCAATAAGACTACATCAGCGGTGTCTAGGCTTTGGGTAATCATGCTCTGGATAGCTTGTTTACTATCAACGCAATGTTGCTCACTTGATATTTCTATCCATGGAAATGCGTCAAGCAACACACAAAGAGATCGACGATTGCTATTCCGGATTTGCCAAAGTTGTGGGGTTGAATCTTGGAAATCGCCAACTTCATCACCCGTTGTAATGATCGATATGCGTAGCGTTCGCTTCACGGCAATTGAGGTGTGACCGAAATTGGTAATAGCAGCCGCATGTGCAGCATTGAGAATGGTGCCTTTTTCGATTATCTCTGATCCTGCAGTCGCGTTTTCGCCAGCTCGCCTGATGTTGATGCCTTCAAAAAAATGATCAGCTGCGTGCTGGATACTGATAGTGTCGTTTACTTCAATGACATCTTCACGCTTGATTACGGCGTTTGCGTTATCGGGAATCATGGCGCCGGTGAAAATTCTAACAGCTGCTCCTGAGAGCAACCTAGGTGGGGGACTCCCGGCCTTGCATTCACCTACGATGGTTATCGGTTGTTGTGGTTTTAAGTCACGTAAATTCAGTGCAAATCCGTCCATCGCGGAAACATTCGCAGCTGGGCTATCTCGATCTGCGATGATGGGCTCACTCAATACTCTTCCATAGAGTTCCCGGCTAACTATTTGGCTCTCCGAATCATTGAGCGTTTGCAAGTGGTGCGTTAGTTCCCTGATTGCTTCGCTTGGGCTTGTAAAGGTGTTTTTCATGAAGTTTCGGCGTCGGGCTTGGTAAAGGCGAAGAGTAGAGTTATTTGCAATACGGATCCTTACAAAGACCTTGTTCCGATATGAATTGGATCATTCAGCGGTGATAAAAATCTTTGCGAATTATTTGCTTACTTCAAAAAAGTGACATAGGGTTTTTGTTGGAACGTGACGCGTTTGCTCTACCGCAAATCTATCGCGAGCATCAGGTTCGGGCGTCCTTGTTTTAACCATTTTGGCGAGATCAGTGTCGAAAAGGATGGAATGCTATGGCAAGTCTCTCTAAGTATCGGTTTCTAAAGAGTTTTTTGACACTCTGCACGATTTGTGAATTGTCAGCTGTTGGTGCCGTTTGTGGCAGCGAGCCTGATGTATGGAAAATTGAGGAAGATTGGGAGTTGGAAACATACCAGTCTGACCCTGTCATCTTTTCTCCACAAATCACTTTTTTTACCGTGCCAGACAATCGTGATTCCTCAACCTATTTTCAGCTTCAAATGAATTACGCAGCTGATGATAGTTTTTCTGCTGGCGGTTTTCATGTGGCTGCTATTAGGAATGACGACAGTATCGATGAAGAGCGAAGCGAGCAGCAAATCGCTCTATCGTTCAATAGTGACTTATTGAAATGGACCAATGTAATGGCCGTCGTGAACAATGAAGTATTGTTCGCTGTGAAGGATGGGATCGGCCAAGAATGGGGAGATTTCGGGGGTCCGGAGTACTTAGTCCGTATTGGTCAAACCTCAATTACTGATCTCAGATTCTATGACCATCAATTGAGTGTAGAGAGTGTTGATGTCGGCTTCGGTAAGAATCGAGTTTCCTCTATCAAGCTAAAAAGAGTCCGTCTATTCCGGATTGATGGTACGACCACAACGATTGAGCTCAAACAGTAACCACGCATCTCATAATAGAGCTGGAAAATCGGAGCTAATCATGATGAGTATGAAATCTCTTGCGATAGCAGAACGATCTCGGAACGCGAATAGGCAAAAGACATTGTCATTCGCATTTCATCCTCGATCGCATCAACGCACTGGGAGTGCGTTGGTTTTAGGAATTGTTCTCTCTATCGGTGTGCTTAGCATAACAGCCCTGAGCATGGATTTAGGCTATGTGCGACTGGTGCAGGCTGAGTTAAGGAGATCTGCAGATGCTATTGCAATGGCTGGTTGCTGGGACTTGTTTGAGCAATACCAAGCCGCGACAGTCGGAGATTACGATTTTAGTTCAATCTACTCAGCTTGTAATCAAGTTGCTGTGTTGAATCCCGTCGGCGAAAGCTTTGCCGAGTTGAATTCAGCAGACCTCTCTATTGGCACTTACCACCTAGATGGGTCATGGGGCGATGAAGGAGGTTTGCCACCTAATGCAGTGCGTGTTGTGCTGCGTCGAGATGATTCAGTGAATGGAGAATTACCGCTTTTTTTCGGGAGTCTCACAGGCAGACATATTCAAAAACTAACAATCTCTGCTACAGCCGCGATGTTTCATTCGATCGAAGGTTTTTATTTGCCTGAGTCAGAGGAAGCTTTAAACATCTTGCCAATCGCTTTGGATTTAGAGACTTGGGAGAAGGCGCTTAATGCGGAAACAAAAGATGATTATCAGTTCATCAACGGTATGGTCTCACTGGGTAGCGATGGCTGTTTTGAGGCAGACTTGTATCCTCGGGGCACAGGTGCATCTGGCAACCGAGGAACCGTCGATATAGGTGGAGAGGACAACAGTACGAATGATCTTTCTCGGCAGATTTTGCATGGTATTTCTCGCCAAGATTTAGTTGATTTGGGCAAGCCCTTGGTGTTTGACGATTACGGTGAACTAGAGCTCAATGGCGACACTGGCATTAGCGCCGGTATCAAAGATGAGCTGGCAGCAATTATCGGCGAAGTGCGTATTATTCCCGTTTATAGTCAAGCAACCGGAAATGGTAATAACTCGACATTCACAATCGTTCGCTGGGAGGGAGTGCGAATACTCGACGTGAAGCTTACCGGAAAGAAAGAAGCAAAACGCGTGTTGGTACAGCCTCAAAAAGTATTAGCACGAAACTCACGAATCGATTACACCGGGAACAGTGTTTCCACTCATCTATTCACTCCGGTTCTTTTGGTGGAGTGAGCAATGGTGATGAAATTCGCACAGACGCACGTTGTTAAGCGTAGCAAGCAAGCCACACAGCGAAATCGAGGGGCGGCTGTTGTGGAGTTCGCCTCAATTGCGCCGGTCATGATCCTTTTCACTTTTGGTTTGATTGAGATCGGTAGAGTCACAATGGTGAGGCAAACGGCTACTCATGCTTCCCGCGAGGGGGCAAGAGTTGCGATTCGACCGCTCTCAACGACTCAAGATGTTGTTGGCAAAGTGAACCAAGAATTAGCAGTTCTTGATATTATCGCTACGACAATTGAGACCGTACCATCTGCTTTGCATGACACTGAACCTGGAGCCAATGTAACGGTTCGTGTGAGAATCGATTTGAATCAAGTGAGTTGGGTTCCGGGCTATTTTTTTTTCTCGGATGGAGAGATGGTGGTCGAAACCGTTATGCGGAGAGAAAGTACAAAATAATTCGGTCTTCATTTGCAGATTAATTTTTTTTCACTTGCTCTCTTCTAATTGCTTTGACTTCAGGCGAGTTTTGGACATTGAGAAGGGATACGCGTTTACGTGATAGAACAGAATCCAAGTCTTCCGGCGTATTGATGTTCTCAAGGGATGATCCTTGTAGTTGGACGATCAATGGTTGGTTCTTGCTTAGCCAACGTTGAACCGATAGTTCGCCTTTTGTTAAAGCGTCAATTATCGAAGGGCACATACCAATCGGGATGATTGACACCAGCGGTTCGATCAATCCGCTCGATTGATTCTCGACACAAACAGGCCTCAAGGGTGACTGAGACCATCGCTTTCGTACTTGTTGCAAGTCTTGAGCGCTAAGGTTGGGTAAGTCGATTGGTGTGAATAAGCAAGCAT